>DAOVXM010000061.1 GCA_030636125.1 Chloroflexota bacterium
CGTTGCTGGCTGCCGAAGTCATTGAGGCGGTACGTTTTGTATATAATTTACAACCCGAACCAATGCCTGGACTGGAGTTAACAGGGGGGACAGCATACTCCGATAATGGTGACGGCTTGGTAGGGCATTTAAATGGCCCTATCGATGATATCCAGCTCCGGTCATGGGGAATCCAATTGGTTGATGGGCGCATGCCTGGTTTCGCGGCCATCGTCGGTGCGGCCAAGTCTAATAAAGTCGCTGTTCAAATCGTGCGTGAGTTGCAAAAGCGCAACATTCTGACCTTCCTCTCGGGGAATGTCAACGGGCGCAGTATCATCCACCAACTCATGGAAGAAGGCGTTGAATTAGGTTATGACACCTACACGGTTCCCTTCGGAACCGATACGATCAGCGCAATCTATGCGTTAGGCTTTGCAACCCGTTCGGCGCTCACTTTCGGCGGTATTAAAGCCGGTGAAGCTCGCGATATCTTGCTTTATAACCGAGCGCGAGTTTTTGCGTTCGTTTTAGCTTTGGGCGAGGTAGATGATCTAAAATATGCGGCTGCTGCCGGGGCGATCAATTTCGGTTTCCCGGTCATCGCTGATACGGTCATCCCTGAAATTCTCCCCACGGGTGTCACAACCTACGAGCACGTAGTCTCTATGCCTTTTGATGAGATTGATGGCAAAGATGACCTCGAGCGCGCCGAGCGCCTGGTGCAAAAGTGCATTGAAATCCGGGGCGTAAAGATCAAAATGGCGGAGGTTCCCGTACCTGTTCCTTATGGCTCGGCCTTCGAGGGCGAGGTTGTACGAAAAGCTGACATGCGGGTTGAGTTTGGCGGAAAGTACTCACGTTGCTTTGAATATCTATACCTGGCGCCATTGGAAGAAGTCGTAGATGGAAAAATAGAAGTTGTTGGTCCGGGCTTTGATGATATCGAAGAAAAGGGCGCCATGGATATGGGCATCGTAGTGAAAGTCGCTGGTCGTAAAATGCAGGATGACTTCGAACCTGTCCTGGAACGCCAGATTCACTATTTCATCAACGGGGCCTCAGGTATTCAACACATAGGTCAGCGGGATATCGCCTGGATTCGTATATCTAGCGACGCTGTCGAGAAAGGATTTAACCTGGAGCACTTCGGCAAGATCTTGCACGCCCGCTTCCAAGCTGACTTCGGAGCGATCGTAGATAAAGTCCAAGTAACGATCTATACAGAACCGGAGGAAATTAAAAAGTGGTTGGATACTGCCCGGGAATCTTACGACTACCGCAACAAGCGCCTGGCTGATCTCACTGACGATAGGGTTGAAGAGTTCTATTCATGCACATTGTGCCAATCCTTTGCACCGAATCATGTGTGCGTGGTCAGCCCAGAACGTCTCGGATTGTGTGGCGCTTACAACTGGTTGGACTGCAAAGCTTCTTTCAGTATCAATCCCACAGGTCCGAACCAGCCGATTAAATTGGGGAAGATGATCGATCCGAGTATTGGCTATTGGGAAGGGACGAACGATTACGCCAATATTGGCTCACACGGTGTTGTACAAGAGGTCTCCATGTATTCCATTATGGAGAACCCGATGACAGCCTGTGGCTGCTTTGAGTGTATCGTTATGGTGATCCCTGAATTGAACGGCGTAATGATAGTCAGCCGTGAAGATACAGGTATGACACCCGCAGGGATGACTTTCAGCACACTGGCAGGTATCGCCGGTGGCGGTTTGCAAACACCGGGCGTGATGGGGGTGGGCAAATTCTATCTGATCAGCCCTAAGTTCATCTCCGCCGATGGTGGTTTAAAGCGCGTGGTCTGGATGAGCAGCGTCCTGAAGGAGACCATGGCGGCAGAATTTCAAGCGGCTGCCCAACGAGAGGGCATCCCAGACCTGATCGACAGGATCGCCGATGGTCGCACAATAACCTCGGTCGAGGAGTTAGAAGTCTGGGTCAAAGAGAAAGACCATCCAGTCCTGGAAATGGGACCAATGGAGGCGAAAGCGGCTCCTGAATTAGAGCCTTCGGAAGACGTGATTGCGCAGGCAGAAGCTGTTGTCGAAGCAGCCATGGCCAAACCGGAGGTTGAGGTAGTTGAACCTACATCCGAACCACCTGCAGAGCCAAAGGCGGTTGAACCGGTTCCTGAGCCTGAAGCAGTTACGCCAGAGCCAGAACCCGAAGTTGTAGTACCGGCTTCTTTGCCTCCAAGTGTACCTGTGGAAGAACCCACTGACCGGGCTGAACGTGCAGTTGACATACTTCGACGGGCGTTGATCGCAGCTCTGGCCGAGCTGGGTGGCTTGGATACGGAAGCATTACAAATCTCATCAGCCCCCGCGATACCGGCTCCATCTGCAGCAAAGGTAACGATAGAAGCTGCACCCCCAACTCCGGTGGAGAAGAAAGTTGAACTGCCCCCCGACAAGCCCTGGCTTGCACCCGGCACCAAGACGGACATCCTCAAGGAGAACTGGACAGGTTCAGTGCGCGAGGTCACCTTGGGCGCGACCCAAGCAGATGGGGGGACACGGACGAAGACCGTCACCATCGGTGGCGAAACGTCTATGCCTTTCATGGACTTTGAAGGTAGTATGCCCAATCCACCGGTTATTGCCATCGAGATAAAGGACCACCGCCCGGATGATTGGTCAGAGTTGTTATTAAAGGAGTGGGGCGAGGTAGTTGATGATCCCGCCAAGTGGGCTAAAGCTGCTGAGAGTGTGGGCGCAGACTTAATCTTGCTCAATCTCTCGCTTACCGATACAGATGGCAATCCCACAACCTCTGAAAAGGCTGTAGAAACCGTTAAGGCGGTGCTGGAGGCCAGTGGATTACCGCTGATCGTCTTTGGACCTGGTCAGGCAGAGGTGGATAATGAGTTACTGGTACCCATCGCGGATGCATGCAAAGGTGAGCGATTGTTGCTGGGTTTGTGTGAAGATAAAAACTATCGCACAATCGTCGCCACTGCTCTGGCAAATGGTCATCTGGTTGATGCCCGTACAGCGATGGATGTCAACCTGGCGAAACAGCTAAACATTCTCATCAATGATATGGGTTTACCGCTGGAAAGTATTATCATGGATCCGACGACGGGTGCTTTAGGCTATGGATTCGAATATGGATATTCTGTTATGGAAAGGTTGCGGCTGGCGGCATTACAAGGTGATAGTATGACCCAAATGCCCATGCTGGTCACCCCTGGTGAAGAATGTTGGAAGACCAAAGAATCCAAGGTTGGGGAAGGCGTCCCAGAGGAATGGGGGGATTGGCTTGAACGATCTATCACCTGGGAGACGCTAACTTCAGTGATGTTGATCGAGTCCGGAGCCAATATTGTAGTGCTACGCCATCCAGAGAGTGTAAACCGGACACGAGAGGCGATTGAGGATTTGACCAGCAAGAAGCAGTCCGATTAATTTGTCAGATTGTATTGCGTGTTGTGGTTACGATCAAGGATCACAACACGCAATACACTAAATGCATTAGGGAGAACAAAGAATGGCTCTGTCAGGTATACAAATTTATAAATTACTCCCCCAAACGAACTGTAAAGATTGTGATTTTCCTACCTGTCTAGCATTTGCCATGAAATTGGCGGCTAAACAGGTTGAAGTGTCGTTATGTCCGCATGTGAGTGACGAATCTAAGGTAAAGCTGTCAGAAGCGGCTGCGCCTCCCGTACGCCCGATAACCCTCAAGTCCAACGGCTACGAAATTAAATCAGGGAACGAGGTCGTCATGTTCCGGCATGAAAAGACTTTTTACAGCCATCCCGGATTGTTCCTGCGCGTACGCGATAGCGAATCTCCGCAGGCCATTCGGGAGAAGGTCACTCCAGCCGAAACTTACAAGGTTGATTACGTAGGCATTGAGCTTTCGATGAGCGGATTTGCAGTGCAAGCGAATGGCGGGGATTTCGGTGGCGCGGTAGCAGCGGTACGGGAAATCAGCCATAAGCCAATTATCTTGATCGGTGAACCCGATGATCTTAAGACTGGATTGGCAAAGTTGGAATCTGACGAGAAAGCCTTGTTATGTCATGCTACCGAAGAGAATTGGGAAGCGATGGCAGCTTTGGCAAAAGAACACGATGCCGCGTTGGCTTTGGAGGCAAGCTCGGTAGATGAATTGGTTGATTTGGCGAATAAGATCCAGGAATCGGGCGTTAAGGATTTAGTGCTCTCACCGACCCAACGTAGCTTTCATGGAACCCTTATTGCCAATACAATTAATAGGCGCATGGCGCTAAAGAAGAACTTTCGCCCCCTCGGTTACCCAATTATTAGTTTCCCAGGTGATGTGGCAGACCCAGCGCGTGAGGTGATGTTGGCTGCTCAAGCGATAGGTAAATACGGCAGCTTTGTCGTCCTTGACCACTTCAATCCTGAAACCGTGTATCCCTTATTAGTGCTGCGCGAGAATATCTACACTGACCCGCAGAAACCCATCCAGGTTCAACCTGGTGTGTATGAGATTAACGATCCACAACCAGAAGACCCGGTGTTGGTGACAACAAACTTTAGCATTACTTACTTCAGCGTTGCTAATGAAATTGAGAGCGCAGGCCTTCCAGCCTGGTTGGTAGTGACCGAGTCTGAAGGTATGAGCGTGCTCACCGCCTGGGCTGCGGGTAAGTTTGACGCTGAGCGTATCGCAAAGGATATAAAACGATTTAACGTGGCTGATAAAGTCAGTAATCAACGTGTTGTCCTACCGGGGCATGTAGCGGTGTTATCAGGTGAGTTGGAAGAGGAACTCCCTGATTGGGAGATTCGGGTCGGCCCACGCGAGGCAGTAGATATCCCGAAATTTATGAAGGAAGCATTATAGTATTGGTATTTAATCAAGAAGGCAATTGGTGATTGGTCTACGATTAATCTCGGAAAAACCAAATCCCAATTCCCTGTTGCCTGATCATTATGGCTGAACATACTGTAAAATTTGATGTTGCGGAAGAACCTGTAAAAATCCCCACCGGCACATTGGTGGCAGAAGCTGCACAAATGGCTGGTGTTGAGATCATGCAACCCTGTGGAGGGCAGGGACGTTGTGGGCGGTGCGCGGTTCAGGTGTCAAGTGGAACCGTGCGCCGCCGAAGTACGTTGAGGCTATCCAGTGAGGATGTGGACCAGGGTTATGCCCTGGCTTGCCAATCTGTGATTGAAAATGATGTCAGCATCGTTGTTCCGCCGCAGGAGAAAATTGAAAGACACCTTACTACGGACCGAACCGTTGCTGATGTGGTTGTTCCAGCAGGTTACGATCATCAGCAATCTCAGACATTCCGTCGGGTAACGCTTACATTATCCGTTCCCAGCATAGACGATCAAACAGATGATTGGAGCCGCCTACAGAGCGCTCTACGGCGCCAAGCTGGGGTATCTGAGGTAAAGGTATCCTTAACGTTGTTAAAACGCTTAGGGAGCGTCCTAAGAGATGGTGAGTGGCAAGTAACTACAATCATTGAATCTCAAACCTGGGACTGCCCAGATTGCCCAGCTCGTCTTATCGAACTGTTACCAGGTCAAGTAGCTGAGGATGAACCCTTATGGGGAGCAGCTATCGATATTGGCACAACCACGGTCACTTTATGGTTGGTTAACTTAATCACTGGCGATGTTTGTGCACAGGTTGCTGAGTATAACGGTCAAATTGCGCGAGGTGAAGATGTTGTCTCCCGGATCATATTTGCCAGTAAAAACGGTGGTGGGGAACATTTGCGGGATCTTGTTCTTGAGACAATCAATGAGTTGCTCGTTAGGGCTTGTAAAAGAACAAATGTAAATCCAGGAGAAATTTATAAAGCCACAGTGGCTGGCAATAGCACTATGATGCACCTGCTTCTTGGTATTCCGGCAGCTAGTATCCGTTTAACCCCGTTCGTAACAGCAGTGAATCATGTTCCAACGTTGCTTGGGCGTGAAGTAGGTATAAATATCCATCCGGAAGGCACTGTGGATTGCTTGCCGGGTGTTGCCAGTTACGTAGGAGCAGATATCAGCGCTGGAGTTTTTTCATCGGGTGTGGAACACACCGAGCAATTGACCCTCTTCATGGATGTGGGTACCAATGGTGAGACAGTCCTAGGCAACCGTGAGTGGTTGGTGACCTGCGCATGCTCTGCAGGACCAGCATTTGAGGGAGCTGGTGTACAGTACGGCATGCGCGCCACTAAAGGAGCTATTGAGGAAGTTTGGGTCAATAGTGAGAACCTAGAACCGACTTTTCGAGTGATCGGTGGTATCAAGCCGCGTGGTTTTTGTGGGAGTGGATTAATATCGTTACTAGCAGAAATGTTTATGACTGGCGTTATTGATAAAGGGGGGCAGTTAAATACACACACCGGTTCTCCTCGTATTCGGGAGGGAGGACACGGTTTAGAATATGTGGTCGCGTGGGGAAATGAGACGACAGATGGAAACGATATCGCTATCACTCATGTAGATATCGACAACTTACTGCGTGCGAAAGCCGCTATCTACGCAGGATTTTCGGTACTGGCTGATAGCGTTGGTGTACCTCTGGAATCTGTCGAACAAGTGTTAATTGGTGGTTCTTTCGGTAAATATATTAATGTTGAGAAAGCGGTTCAGATTGGTTTGCTCCCTGATATGCCTTGGGATCGGTTTCAATTTTTAGGGAATACCTCTGTCCAGGGTGCCTACCATGCATTATTAGATAAAGGATCACGTGCGCGCATTAAAGATATTGCTGCCAGTATGACTTATATTGAACTATCCGCGGATAACACATTTTACGATGCGTTCACCTCTGCCTTGTTTCTACCACATACCGATATCAGACGTTTCCCTTCTATAGAAGCGGCAATGGTGAGTAATCCTAGCAAAAGTAACCCATAAGGAGGGGTTAGAACCATGTATATCATAGGCGAAAATATCCATATTATCTCTGACAATGTAAAAGCAGCCTTGAAAGAAAGGGATGCTAAATACTTTCAGGAGTCGGCTGTCAAGCAGGTTGAAGCTGGTGCTAACGCGCTTGACCTGAATCTAGGCCCCAGAAAGAAAGATTGGGAAGAAGTCTTCCCCTGGATGGTCGAGACTGTTGAAGCTGTTGTAGACGTTCCACTGAGCTTTGACAGCACCAATTTATTGGGAATTGAAGCAGGGTTGAAGAAAGTGACAAAAGCGCAACCCATTATCAACTCCACCTCAGCCGAGGCAGAGCGCTTGGAAAAAGTGCCGTTAGTGGCAAAACAGTACAACACAAAGTTGATTGCTTTGACGATGGGAAAATCAGGTATCCCGGTTGGAGCTGATGAACGGGTAATGATTGCGTTAGAAGCGTTGATTCCTCGTGCTCTGGAGATTGATTATCCAATTGAAGATTTGATTATTGACCCCTTGGTCTTAACTGTCTCCGGTTGCCAAGAGTATGCTCCGGAGTTGATTGAGGCTGTTAGAACCTTGCAATTCGCCTGGGACCCGCCACCAGCGATCTCGATCGGTCTATCAAATGTGTCAAATGCGGTACCCCCTGCAAATAGACTATTAATAAACCGGGTTTATTGCGCCATGCTAATGGGTGTGGGTCTGCAAATGATGATCGCCGATCCCTTCGATAACGAGCTTAAAGAGACAATTCGTACTATTGAAGAACGCGATGATTCCACACCTGTAGGGGGTTTATATATCAAAATCGCTGACCGGATTGCAGCGATGGAAGAGCCCTCACCTGGTGATGTGGACATGAACGATCCGGAGCAGGCTGCTATCTGGAAAACAGTTCAGATCCTGCAGAATAAGGTCATTTACGCTGATTCATATTTGGAGCAGTAAACCTCAATCTTAATTTAATAAACATAAAAACGCGCCACTTATCTGATAATTGCTTTGAACATTGAGACTGACATTGATCCACCAGGCATACAGGTGGTGGCGCGTTTGTGATTTTAATTTGGCGATTAATGTCAAGCAACTAAGGTGACTTATATCACTGGTTAACTCTAAATTAGTTGATTAGATTTTAATCTATTCTATACTGAAAGGGAGATACAAATGCCTGGATTCACACCTGGACGTCGTTGGCAACCTGCATACCGACCATTTAAGAATGAGCCGCTAAGCCTGCGCGCTTTAGAGGCCGTCGAGCGTATCGTTAAGGGACCACTATTTGGCTGTCGAATGTGCGGTAATTGTTTGCTACAAGAGACCGCCTTTATATGCCCAATGGAGTGTCCTAAAGGATTACGCAACGGCCCTTGTGGTGGCTCAACAGCTGAAAAATGTTACGTCGATGAGACGCGACCATGTATTTGGTACAAGATCTATGAACGAGCCTTTGAAATGGGGAGGGAGGAAATCCTGCTAGAGGTGCTACCCCCATTGGATTGGGACAAGGTCGGTGGCGAGACTTGGGGGGATATATACCACCAGGTGCGATCAGTAGGCACACAGAAATTCCTCTCCGGTGTAATATCGAGTGATAAGGACAAACGTGCTCAGGCGATGGATGCGGTTTTCCGTCCAATCAGGCAACCGGACTGGTGGCAAGGAGATGCTGAGTACCATGCTCCTGCGTATGAGGAGCCGGTCTCCGAGCTAGAGCGACGTTTGAAGTCAGGCGAATTCGTCGTCACCGGTGAAGTTGCCCCACCAATGACTACCGCTACCAAAAAGCTAAAGCGTAATATAGAAATGGTCAAGCCCTATGTAGCCGCAGTTAACTTTACTGATAGCCCTTCAGCTACCCCCCGCATGAGCAGTTGGGCTTGCAGCACATTGGCGGTCCAGAATGGCGCGGAACCAGTCATGCAGATTGCTGCCCGAGATCGCACGCGTACCGGTTTGCAGGCTGAGGTCATAGGTGCAAATGCATTGGGTGTAAAAAACATCTTATGTTTATCTGGCGACAGCATGAGTTTGGCTCCAAGTCCAGTTGGTCGCATGGATGTCATCGATTTCGATGCAGTCCAAATGTTGTGGATCCTGCGACGTATGCGCGATGAGGGCAGATACCTGGATGGACGAGGTATCAAATTCCCGCCCAAGATTTTCTTGGGAGCAGCTGCCGCTCCCTACGCCTCTGAACCACGCTTTCAGGCTATCCGGGAACATAAAAAGATCAACGCTGGCGCACAGTTCTTCCAGACCAACCTGGTCTACGACCCTGATGGGTTAGAAGTGTGGCTTAACGAACTCGCCAAGCGAGATATCTTGGATAAGGTTTATATCTTGATCGGCATTACCCCACTGAAGAACCTACGTGTAGCGCAATATATGCACAATGAAGTTCCTGGTGTCTTCATTCCTGATAAACTGCTTAAGCGCATGGAAGCTGCCGGCGACGGCGCACAAGAAGAAGGTTTTCAAATTGCTCTAGAATTGATCGATGCTATCAAAGGTAAGCAGGGTGTGAATGGAATACATCTTATGGCTGTTGGATGGGAAGAGATCGTTCCCCGGCTAGTTACTGAGGCTGGTTTGCTCCCCGAAGGCGCTGAAATTAGCAATTTAGAGGCTGTGACAGTGTCTTAGTTGCTAAAGAAAATGTAATTCCACTATGGCGGCACCATTGACGTGGTGCCGCTTTTCTTAAACTGTTACATTGTGGCTTTATTCAGCTATAAGTTTACACCTTTAATTGGACTATTTATGGCTATAACGAATAAGATTGGCTTGGTATAGCCAGTATCGCAGTTGATTTGGCGACATTCTTTGGTAAGGAATAAGATATTAGACCTCTTGCATAAGTGTGCGATAATAGGCACATGAGATACAAAAACATCAAAGATTAGAAAAATTCA
>DAOVXM010000032.1 GCA_030636125.1 Chloroflexota bacterium
ATGTTACTACCCGGGAATAAGCATTTTCCACTTCTATACGTCCATCCTCCAACTGGCGAGTGGTCAGCAAAATCCCTTGGGCTATATCCAATGGCTCAAATCCAGTAACTACGACGGGAACTTTGAATTTTGCGGAGATTGTTTGGTATTCCCAGTATCCCATCACTGCGCAGACATGACCAGCAGCTAAGAAACCCTGAACGCGATTAATTGGCGAGCTAAGAATTGCATTCATTGCAGGTGGTACACGTACATGTGAGACCAGCACGCTGTAATTGGTAATTCCAAGGGCTTTTGCTTGTAGGACACTCATGGCGTTCGCTGGTGCAGTCGTCTCGAAACCGATGGCGAAAAAGACGACCTGTTTTTCCGGATTATCCTGGGCAATTTTAACCGCGTCAAGTGGCGAGTAAACCACGCGGATATCGCCGCCATTGGCTCGTACGCTGAATAAATCACGTCCTGAGCCAGGGACGCGCAGCATATCACCGTAGGAGGTGAATATGACATCTGGCTGAGAGGCTATTTCCTGGGCTTTATCGATTAGCTCAAGCGAGATGACACACACAGGACAACCAGGGCCGTGGACGAGTTCGATCTCGGGTGGCAAAAGTTGATCCAAACCATAACGCATGATGGCGTGAGTCTGCCCGCCACAAATTTCCATGATAACCCAAGGCTGGGTGACAGTGCGGCTGATTTCAGATAGCACGCCTTTTACCAGTTCTGCGTCGCGGTATTCTGTCAAATGCTTCATGGGGTTGTATTCCAGGAAATTGTTTCTGGCGATTATTTTACATCGGCAGTGCTTAGCTCTGAAAACGGATCTTCACCACCTGTTGCAGCGATCTCGCGAATAAGCGCTAGCGTCTCCTGAGCCTCTTCTTCGCTGATCAAGTGTAGAGCAAAACCAACATGGATGATTGTGTAATCTCCCATTTTGGCTTCGGGCACATAAGCAAGACAGGCTTCACGAGTAACGCCCCCAAAGTCCACCTTACCCATTTGCAGCCCGCCAGTTTCATAAATATCCACGATCTTACCAGGTATACCTAGACACATGTCTACCTCCACATTCCGTCACTAGTCTGTCTTTATTCGATAAGCGGCAATTGCAGCCTGTCCTAGAGCGAGGCCACCATCATTGGGGGGGATTAAGGAGTGCAACAAAACATCAAATTCTGCTGCTCTCAAAAGTTCAACTGTTTTTTGGAGCAAGACCATATTTTGCCACACACCACCACTAAGTGCAACTCGATGGATGCCCGAGTACTTGCGCATAGATATACAAACGTCTTTGACCATCACGGCGAGGCCATTGTGGAATCGCGCTGATAATTTCCCGATGTGTAAACCGCCGCGAAGATCTGAGATAATATCGGCGATCATGGGTTTGGGATCTATCTGCATGGCTTGGATAGGTGTGTGGTAGTTAGCTTTATAAGCAGGATTTCCTCCTGGATGTATGAGTTTGAAGGAATAAGCCTTTCGCTCACTAGGGTCAACTAGGGCTTCCAACTCAATTGCAGCTTGGGCTTCATAATTGACTTGTTGGCGCACGTTTACCAGCGCGGCGACTGCATCAAACAAACGTCCCATGCTCGAGGTCATGGGTGTGTTGATATTATTTTCGAGCTGTGATCGCAAGGCAACGAGTTCTTTCCCAGAGAAAAAGGCTAAGGGAGCTAGATCAGTGTCCCAATCTATCCCTGCATGCCAGAGATAAGCCAATGCAATTCGGGCAGGTTTTCGTATAGCAACATCACTGCCTGGGAGAGGGGCGTAAGATAAATGGGCATAACGCATATATTTCGCGTAGTCGGCGATTAGAAATTCGCCACCCCATATGGCGCCATCCTCGCCGTAGCCAGTACCATCAAAAGACACTCCAATAACGGGCTGGTCGCCGGTTAAACCATGTTCGGCCATGCATGCAGCAATATGTGCATGGTGGTGCTGTACTCCAATGGCTGGCATACCTTCACGATCGGCGCGCTCCAATGCATAACGAGTTGCCAGATAATTTGGATGGAGATCGTAAGCCAAAGCTTCGGGGTGGATCTTGAATAAGCGTTCAAAGTGCGCAATACCATCTTCGAAAGATAATAGAGTTTCGTAATTTTCCATATCACCGATATGGTGGCTGAGAAAGGCGTATTTGTCGCGAGTTAAGCAAAAAGAATTTTTGAGCTCAGCCCCGGTGGCTAATAATGGTTTTCCTTCCCAGGGGATGTTCAATGGTGTAGGGGCATATCCTCTCGAACGACGGAGAATGGTAATGTCGGTAAGGTGATTATTATTCGATTGTACCTCGCTGCCACCGC
Organism: Chloroflexota bacterium; assembly: GCA_030636125.1. Next base: position 2,325 of record DAOVXM010000032.1, read on the forward strand.
TATAAAAAATACGAGCTACAGAATCATCACAGCGGGTACGGATAGTACGATCGTGCATTAAAAATGCGTCAGCCAGGGTGGACAATCGCTGGCGTGCTTCGTCGTTGTCAGTTGCGATAGGTTCTTCGCTCAGGTTACCGCTGGTCATCACCAGAACCAGTGGTAGGAGGTCATCGATCCCACTAGATTTTGAATCATTCCAATCGGCAAATAAGAGATAATGCAGTGGAGTGTAAGGTAGCATAACGCCGATGGTTTCTTGGTGTGGGGCAATTTCGTCAACGATGCTTGTTTCCTGCATGCGTGGTAAGATCAAGATGGGACGCTCGCGCGATTTCAGCAATTCAGCCTCAGTCTCTCCCACAGTACAGTGTTTTTTGATAGTGTTTAAATTCGGCATCATTACAGCAAAAGGCTTGTCAACGCGCAATTTACGTTTGCGGAGTTCTTTTACAGCTCTAAGATTCGTGGCGTCGCAGGCTAGATGGAAACCACCTAATCCTTTTATTGCGACGATTTTACCGTTTCGTAGTAACTGCTGGGTGGTGATGATGGCATCATATCCGTGGGGTTGACTGCTCCCGGAATTTATCTCTAGATGGTTCGTTGGATCCGATGTCTGTGGGTTGAACTCCAGCCAGACTTGAGGGCCACAAATCGGGCAGGCGACCGGCTGTGCGTGAAAGCGGCGATCAAGTGGGTTAGAGTACTCTGCCATACAATCTGGACACAAATCAAAAGCAGCCATCGTGGTATTCGGCCGATCGTAGGGGATATCTTCTATGATGGTAAATCGGGGACCACAATTTGTGCAGTTGATGAATGGGTAGCGATAACGGCGATCATCTGGATCGAAAAGCTCTTCGATGCAGTCATCACAGACGCTCACATCAGGGGAAATGGGCTGGAAGGCGTGGGGGATAGCTTCTGAGTGGACAATCGTAAATTTCGTGTAGCCATTTGTTGGGCGCGATTCTACTAAAAAATTATCGATACGGGCGAGTGGTGGGGCTTCTTCTTGCAGTCTTGATGTGAATTCCTGGATGGCTTGAGGGGGTCCATCGACTGCGATCTCGACTCCAGCCGATGTGTTTTTCACCCAGCCAGTAAGCGCTAAGTGGGTGGCAAGACTGTAGACAAATGGCCGGAAGCCTACTCCCTGGACGATACCGGTTATATGATAACGAGCGTTGTTAAGTTGGCTCATAGATAGATTATCGAGGTTTGATGATTACTTTTCTGATTTTATTGTATTGGAGCTAATCCAGCCTAACCAATTTTGAATTCCTTCACCTGTGTGGCAGGAGAGTGGAAAGGTGACCAGGCCCGGATTAAGGATTTCAACTCCTTGACGGAAATATTCCATGTCGAATGGTACATAAGGGAGCAGGTCAATTTTATTAATCACCAAAGCATCAACGCCACGATACATTGTTGGGTATTTGTATGGTTTGTCGTCACCTTCTGGAATTGAGGCGATTAACACGCTTTTATGAGTACCTAAACTGAAACTCGCAGGGCATATTAAATTACCGACATTTTCAACAAGCAAAAGATCGACTTGGTCCAAGTTAATGTTCGGTAACGCTTCCTGGAGCATAACCGCGTCCAAGTGGCATTCACCACCCGTGTTGACTTGGAAAGTGATTGCTCCTGCCGCAGCAGCTCGATCAGCATCAATGTTTGTGGCTATATCCCCATCTATCACGGCTAGCCGTAGCCTACTCTTCAGTCCCCGAATAGTTTGTTCAATTAGGGAGGTCTTGCCAGCACCTGGAGAAGCCATCATATTCAAAGAAAATACGCTATTTCTATCAAGGATATTACGGTTCTCTTGTGCCAACCGGTCGTTTGCGTTGAGGATATTTTCGACAACCTTTACACGTTGACTCATAGGGTTTCACCTGGTGCTATTCAACATTAATTGCTTCTAAAAGAAATTCCTCACCCGCTACGATCTTTATCTGGCTGCTGTTACATTTCGGGCAGAAGAAGTTGCCATGATCTGGGTTATAACGATTTTGACAAGCTAAACACAATACCTCTGTGGGAACGCGCTTGAAATGCAATGATGCGCCTGCTGCTATTGTATCTTTTGAAATGATATCCCAATAAAATTCCACGGAATCATCCACGATGGAAGAGAGTTGACCAATAACTAAATAAAGATCAGTGATGTGTTCAGCTTTGGCATTTTTTGCATGGCGAAGAGCGATCTCGAGGATGCTCTCTGTGACTGATAATTCATGCATAGGGCTAAAATTTCCTGTTTCTCAGGATAACACAGGCAGAAAGAAGCCCATAGTGAGAGATGTCACCCGGAAATCATACCATTATTCTCGAATTTGAATGGATGTGTAGCCGCTCATTTTAAAAGAAAACAACGAGAGAAAATGTATTTTCTTGTGGATTGGTTCTAATCAAGGTGGTGGTTATTTCAGAGATGGGGATAGATTACAAGTGTCCCGTAAGATATGGTTGTATAGTAAGAATAGCTCGTGGACGGAATACTTAAAGCTTTGTCAAGCGTGTAGTAACCCGGATATCGAATAAAACCTTCATTCTTGACAAAGTACGAGTGTATGGCGAGTATGTATTATGTCATAAGTACTTATCTTGATTTCAAGGCGCTGCTTGCTGGTCCGGTCGCGGCCCATAAGATCAGTGTCAATATGACGGCAGAGGTGAGACACCAGGCGCATGTTGCACCAATCACGAATGGCTCTAGAAAAGTGAGGTAAATTGAGAACAACACACCGATAAAGGCCATTAACCATAGGGCAATAGCAGCGGCTCTTCTCATGTTAGAAGGACCGTGGTATTGGATTAACCAAGCAATTAGAATAAGAATATAACCCACAACGCCCAAAACGCCGATAGGCAAAATCCCAAAAAGGACTGCATACGGGCTCTGTTGGACCGTATTACAATCGCCAACCGGTCCGCAAACAGCCTCAGAATGAGTCACTTCTATATAACTTAAATAACCCGCTACGCCTAAACCGATCACGGTTAAAGCAGGAATGAACCAGGATGGCCATGTGCTTACCTCAGAACCCTGATTATTGAAATGTTGATAACCTACACCGACAAGGCTGCCTAGCATGCCAAATAATACAATTACCGCAAGCGTGTTGCCAGCGGGGTCAAATGCAAATTTTTGTGCTATGGTTAGCTCTTGGTTATTCGCTTCTAAAGATTCGTTGCTTGTTGGATTGTCCTCGGTATTCGCAGCGCTCTCTTCTTCAGCGATTATTGCTGATAGCCCAGGAATGTCGGGCCAACCAATTCCTCCGTCTGCTAAACCAGCTTCAATAATGCTGGGGAATTCCGATGGGATTTCCAATGAACCAACTAGTACTGTATCTCCAACGACCAAGCTGGGAACTCCAATACGATTTTCGGGTATATTGAAGCGTTGTATCGTAGCCTGGTATAGCTGTTGTCCCTCGGGATCGCTGACGTTGATCCCAATAATGATTAATTTATCGCCATATTTCTCTATTAACGGTGGCAGATCTTCGTTGATGACTGTATGGCAATGGGGGCAGGATGGGGAATAGAATAAGACAGCATTAACGGTGCCAGCCTGAGCGAATACAGGCTGATTAAAACCCAGCAGAGCTGAAATGACCCAAAGCAGGGGGACTATGCAAATAACTTTGATATATGACAACCTTTTCAGAAGTTCCTCCAGTTGACTTTTTTATATTTTTACTAGAAATCACAAACCTTGTCATGTGTGGTACATCACCGAAAGAGATGTAAAAATGTCATAGAGAGTAGCAGGATACCGGTATCAGGCGGTTGGTTAATATAATCTCAATGCAACAGGATTTATATGCATATCCATGTATAGTAATTCTGTCATGGAGATCTAAATTTATATTGTAGGGAGGATCCACAGGCTATTCTTTCCAGGTAACATCCCCGTGTAAGTCATCAGGCCAACCTTGTGCGGCGAAAGCCTCAAACGCTGGCCGCTCGACGCCAATGCTCCCATTAGGACCGTGACCGGGGAAAAATCTAGTCTCATCTGGCCATGAAAAAACAATATGTTGCATAGTGTGCATTGTGATTGAAAAATCTTCTGGAGACTCAGTGTGCCCCGGCCCGCCAACGAAAATGGTGTCACCTACGATTATTCGTCCATCCCCGATATCGAAACAGGTTGATCCTGGGGTGTGACCAGGAGTATATAAAGCTCGTAATTTGCTATTTCCAAAGGCTATGACACCCTCATCCATAATGGGGACATCATACTTAATATTGAATTTCTCAGAATCAGCATCGTGTAAGTAAACGAGTGCGCCGGTTCTTTTCTTGACCTCTTCGAGAGCCTGAACATGATCTGCGTGGGCGTGGGTTATCAATATTTTGGATACATGTGTATCTATTGCCATATCGAGAATGATATCCGGATCGGCTCCTGGATCGATGATCACACTTTTATTTGTTTCCTCACACACGACCAAGTAGGTGTTCATTGGCCAGGGACCAACTTCTTTCGTGAGCATTTTTAGCGACATTTGAATCTCCTCTTATGGATTGAAATAGATTTCATATTATGCAGGCTAATATCCAGCCGAAATATCAACACGATTAGGAAGCGGTAGTCCTTGAGTAGCGGTGTTTAGCAATTCCCCCAGTTGTTCTATTCGTCCTCTCTCGGTTTCCTTTGTGAGTCCAGCACGATGTGGGCTTAAGACAACATTCTCGAGCTCATGAAAAGGGAAATCCGCAGGGGGTGTATGAGCACGCTCTTCAGGGGCTACCGGATAGTTGTACCATACATCAAGCCCTGCTGCGGCCAAGTGGCGTTCATGCAAGGCTTGAAATAAGGCGGCTTGATTTACAATTCGACCGCGACCTACATTAACGAGAATGCCTCCAGGAGGCATTAGGTTAATTTCTTCAGATCCTATTAGGTTTTCAGTATCAGACGTTAGAGGCAGGCAGATCATGAGGACTTGAGCGCGTGGTAGTAATTTTTTTAGGGCAGCTAGATCGTGAATTTCAGTGTCGAATGGGATAGATTTCATACGTTCAGGATGGCGCCTTACAGCGAGAATGTTCATACCAATTGCATGACAAACTTTACCTATTGCCTGTCCAATATGGCCGAAGCCAAGAATAAGCACAGTGTTATCACGCAACTTGATGGCTGGGCTGGGTTGGTATCGTAACGACCAGTCATGTGCACGTAATCTCTGGTCAAAAGGGATGACATATTTAGCTGCGGAAAGCAGTAAAGCTAACGCCATCTCGGCGGTGTCTGTTGCATTGTGGTGCAGGTTGTGGATAGCAATTTGCGGAAAAGCACTCATTAACACGCGAGTACTTTCTGGCAAACCGGTAAATGGAATGATAAGAGTATGCAGGTTTCGGCTGGCTTCCAGATGGTGTCTATCTGGAAGCCCAGCAACCAGGATGTCGTAGTCAGGTTTGGGAGGTAAGTTCATACCGCTGGTGATGGATAATTCTGGCAGCAGCATCCTTTTTAACGCTGAAAGGTCATCAGGCTCAGGTGGGATTAAGATGTGGGCTTTGATTTTTTCCATGAATATATTGATTTTCCAGTACTTATAGCTAGCGCTTGCTTGTTAACTCATTTTTGAATGGTTACACTCCTTTCTTGGAGTATACTACTGCTTTGTCAGGGATGAATGTTTCATTCGATATCCGGGTTACCACACTCTTGACAAAGCTTAAAGTGTTCCGTCTACGCTCAATTCTTAAGTAGAATCAACTCATAAGTGCAACACTGAAGGTCAAGAAGAGAGGCAAGCATGGATAACTCCACTCCGGTTACAATCGATTTGAGTTCTAAAAAAATTCCTTATAGGGTATTTCGCCATCCTGGACCAATTCATTCATTGGAGCAGGCAGCCCAGGAGCGAGGGCAAGAGCCTGGGCAGGTCATCCGTAGTATCCTTTTTCGAATATCTCAGGACAACTATGTGATGGTGCTGGTTGCAGGTCCAAAGCAGGTTTCCTGACAAGCGTTACGAGGTTATCTAGGGCAGTCACGGCTGACGATGGCCAGCAAAGAAGATGTGCTAGCTGTTACGGGCTACCAACTTGGGGCTGTATCTCCTTTTGGGCTGCCCCAACCATTACGGGTTCTGGTAGACAGAAATGTGTTTTTCCCTGACGAAGTCTCAATAGGTTCAGGTGTAAGGGGTGTGAGTGTTATTATAAAAGCGAGTGATTTAAAGAAAGCATTGGGAGAAGTGGAGGTTGGTCATTTTGTAAAAGATTAGGGATTACTCCAAATTTAAAATATAAGCCTGTGGATCTTTTGATTACTTAGCGTGGCTTAGGATACGAAGTTTATCTTTTAATTGGCGATTACTCGGCTCTATAAGAACTGAGCCATCCTCAAAAACAATGGTAGGGACACTTCGCATACCGTTATTTATAGACAAAACATAATTCTCCCCAGCCTGGTTATTGTCAATATCTACCCATTCGAAGGGTATATTAGTGGTCTTTAGAATCCGCCTTGCCCGGTAGCAGTCGCCGCACCACTCTGTACCGTAGATGATGATCTTGTCCTGTGGCATTTTCTGTCTCCAATGTGTTTAACCGGCGGTAGATGGAGAAACATTTTAATTAAAACCCCAAAGATTAAATCGACATATAAAATGATTTCTAATTATAATAGGTGTTTTGAGGCGATTGGTCATTTTTAGTCAACTCAATTTGAAAAATATTACACCAATGGCATATTCAAAACTCGCAGCAGAAGTATCCGGTAAGACTGATCAAGATGGTTGCATGGTATCTAGGAACGATGGGCTTTAGTTATAAAGACTGGGAGAGAGTCTTTTATCCAGAGAGATTGTCATCGCGTAATTATTTGAGACACTACAGCCGGTATTTCAATGCCGTTGAGATTGATTCCACATTTTATGGAACACCGCGATTAGAAACCGTAAGACAATGGGCAGGGATAACGCCGCACGATTTCCAGATTTGCGTGAAAACGCCTCGCAGGATTACCCATGAATCGATGTTAAAGGATTCTGTTGAGGAGATGAGAGAATTTGTCAGGGTTGTCAGTGAGCTGGGTGAAAAATTGGGTGTTATCTTGATACAATTTCCGCCTTCGTTCACTTGCCAAGGATTTTTTGAAATTTTGGAAGAATTCTTATCTCATCTACGCTCAAGTATAGCAGAGGCTAAGGATATTCGCTTTGCAGTTGAATTCCGTCACCTATCGTGGTACACAATAAAAACAGCTGAAATGCTTGGTAATTACCAAGTATGTTGGACAGCGACTGAGTATCCCAAGTTGCCCAACAAAATCCACAAAACTACTGATTACCTATATATCCGATGGATTGGGCAGCATGGAACTTATCTGCATCATGACCGAGAAGTGGAGGATAAAATATCTCAATTGGAAAGATGGTGGGAGCTTATCCAGGACAATATTACGAGCATTGATTCTATCTATGGGTTTTTTAACAATGATTATTCTGGGCATGCGCCGGTTACATGTAACAAATTCAAATCAATCACCGGTTTGCCAACAAAAACATTAAGACCACCACAACAAGGAACCTTGTTCTAGGAAGGGAGCGGTATGAAGCTTACGGGATATGCAAAATTTGCCTGGGGTGTGTTAATTTACAATATTTTTGTGATCTTGTGGGGGGCATTCGTGCGAGCAACCGGTTCTGGCGCTGGCTGTGGGAGTCATTGGCCGCTTTGCAATGGCCAAGTTATGCCACAAGAACCTCAAATTGAGACAATCATCGAGTTCGCTCATCGCCTCAGCAGCGGACTTGCATTTGTCCTGGTGTTGGTAATGTTAATATGGGCGTTGCGAGCCTACCCCAAAGGGCATGTGGTCCGTCGCGGCGCCTGGTTCTCAATGATCTTGATCACAACAGAAGCTCTGGTTGGCGCCGGGCTGGTCCTATTCGAGTGGGTTGCACAAGACGCTTCGGTAGGCCGCGCAATTTCCATCGTGATCCATTTGATAAATACCTTTTTATTGCTGGCAGCATTGAGTTTAAACGCTTGGTGGGCTTCCGGTGGGCGTAAAATCCAGATACGAGAGAATGGCTCTCTTGCCTGGCTCCTCATCCTTGGCTTATTAGGTACCATGATAATCGGAGCAAGTGGTGCACTTACTGCTCTTGGGGATACATTATTCCCTGTAAATTCTTTAGCGGAAGGAATCAGGCAAGATTTTACGCCCACTGCACATTTCTTGCTGCGATTACGCCTGCTCCATCCCAGCGTAGCTGTGGTTGTGGGGATTTACTTGCTGATTTTGGCTGGTGTTATTCGAGTGCAGAGACCAGCACAGCCAACCCAAGCACTCGCATATGCTTTAACTATATTAGTCCTAGTGCAATTAGGGGCAGGATTACTTAATGTGTTTTTGTTGGCACCGGTATGGATGCAAATCGTGCATTTGCTATTGGCCGATGGGGTCTGGATCGTGCTGGTACTATTAACTGCTTCTGCTCTAGCAGAAAAAAATCAATTGGTTGTCCAACTAGAAACTTCTGAGAACGTGTCCGGTTTAGCGAGTTGAACAGGAAAGTAGTCCAGGCTAAATCTATCTGAAGTAAGTTTTGGACTATAATAGCCTACCATGGAAAACACCCAGAATCTCGAAGAAGTGCATCAACGGCTGGAAGAACTTCGTGATGAGATAAACTTTCATATTTACCGTTATCATGTTCTCGACTCACCTGTTATCAGCGATTATGAGTACGATCGTCTACTGACTGAGCTAAATCAAATAGAAGCTGAGCACCCTGAATGGATTAAACCAGATTCTCCCACTCAAAGGGTTGGCCCCAAACCGGCTGAGAAGTTTGTAAAAGTGCAGCACCCGGCACCTATACTCAGCTTAGCGAATGCATTTGATACGGAGGATGTGCAAGCCTGGTATAACCGCATTCTCAAGTTAGATGACCGGGTGGCCCAAGCGGACTTTGTTTTGCAACCTAAAATAGATGGATTGACGGTTGTATTACACTATCAGGACGGCTATTTTGTGCAAGGCGCCACGCGTGGAGATGGGATTGTGGGGGAGGATATTACTTCAAACTTA
>DAOVXM010000313.1 GCA_030636125.1 Chloroflexota bacterium
AATGGCAAGTTACCAGGTTATTCTCGCCTACGATGGCACTCAATATCACGGCTTTCAACGACAAAGCCGGGATCATGGACGTGTGCAAGCCCTCACTGTTCAGGGGGTAGCCGAGGCCGCTCTACACCAGATGGGTTGGCGTGGTCGCTCGATTTTAGCTGCCGGGCGTACTGATGCTGGTGTCCACGCTTCTGGCCAGGTGATTGCCTTCGATATGGATTGGAAACACTCGCCAGATGAATTGCAGTCTGCTTTGAATGCTAGGTTGCCATCTGATGTGGCGGCACTATCCGCAAAATCCGTAAGTGAGGTATTCCACCCGCGTTTTGACGCTGTGGCTCGCCATTACCGTTACCAGATCTACTGCCAGGATGTACGTGCTCCCTTGAAGGATCGTTATGCCTGGCGAGTGTGGCCCCCCGTGGAAATTGAGACTCTAAACAGAGCAGCCTCACATTTACGTGGCACACACGATTTTTCTGCCTTTGGCACCCCGCCCCAAATTGAGGGCACTACGGTACGTAGGGTTGCTGAAGCGAGTTGGCAACGGTTTATAGGAGCAAATGAGACATCACAAGATGATCGACTGGATTTAATCTTTGATATCGTTGCAAATGCTTTTCTGTACCGCATGGTGCGACGACTAGTCTTCATTCAGGTGGCAATTGGTCAAGGCAGGTTGGATGAGGAGAAGATTGTAAGTTATCTGACCTCCCCTCCTGAATCTGTTGTACAGGGACTGGCTCCACCTCAAGGTCTAACTTTGGTTAGCGTTGAATATTAACTCTAAATTGGTTCTATTTATTGGTGAATAATAACCTGATATTTTAATGGGCATTGGCCTTTATCGTAAGTGGAGAAGATCAACGTGGAAAAGACTTACTATCCAAAAGCTGGTGAAATTACTCATGAATGGTACTTGGTTGACGCTAATGATCAGAACCTGGGACGTTTAGCGACGAAAATCTCTACCGTTCTTCTGGGTAAACATAAACCTACTTTTACACCTGGGGTGGATACCGGCGATTTTGTAGTTGTAGTGAACGCTGAACGTGTCCGAGTTACGGGTAATAAATTAGATGACAAAATGTACTACCGCCATTCTGGTTATCCTGGCGGCTTAAAATCGATTACCCTTAGGCAGCAGTTGGCCAAGCACCCTGAGCGAGTACTGAGAAGTGCTGTTTGGGGTATGCTGCCGCACAATAAACTTGGCCGGCGCTTGATTAAGAAATTAAAGCTATATGCTGGGCCGGATCATCCTCATGAAGCTCAGCAGCCTAAGCCGTTGGAATAAGGCTATCGGCTATCAAGGAGTATGAGTAATGTCTGTACAGTATTATGAAGGAATTGGTCGCCGCAAGGCCAGCACAGCGCGTGTGCGAATTATGGCGGGATCGGGTAATTTTATTATCAATGGTAAACCTCTCGAAGATTATTTTACCCGTTTGGGTGATATTGAGAAGATCGTGTCTCCGCTTCAGGCTGTTGGAGAAGACTACTCTCGATTGGATATCTCTGTTATGGTTAAGGGGGGAGGGGTCACTGGTCAAACTGGTTCTGTTCAGTTAGGTATTGCCCGAGCTTTGCTTCTGATGAATCCTGATTTGCGTTCAACTTTACGTAAGGGTGGTTTCACAACACGAGACCCCAGAGTTAAAGAGCGCAAAAAGCCGGGTCTCAAACGTGCCCGCAAGGCGCCGACTTATACGAAGCGTTAATTATTATATCGGTACGTTAAGCATCATGCATAAGCAGGTATGTGGATATAGGTATATCATCACACCATAATCCCGTATGCATAAATATCAAGAATTTTGTTGAATGCCCCACAGCTTGCTGCGGGGTTTTTCACTAGATAGCGATTCAATATAGGATCTTACAATGAACACCTCTGGAATTACGCTCCTTGGTCTTGGACCTGGTCACCCGGATTTATTAACGCGTCAAGCCTGGCGCTTGCTAGAGAATATCTCGGAAATATACCTGCGAACGAAACAACATCCTGTTGTTGATGGATTACCTTCTGGAGTTCAGGTGCATTCCTTTGATTACCTTTATGAACAGGGGGGCAGTTTTGAAACTGTCTATACTCAAATTATAGAACGCGTGCTAGAGTTGGGTCTTCAACCTAAGGGAGTGGTGTATGCGGTTCCAGGGCATCCTTTTGTAGCCGAGGCTACCAGCCCTGAAATCGCCAATCGTGCTCGTGAGGCGGGTATTCCCTTGAGAATTATCGATGGGCTCAGTTTCTTGGAGCCGATCATGACGGCTCTCAACCTCGACCCTCTCCCTCATGCAGCCCTTGTAGATGCCCTGGAATTGGCCATCGCACATGTGCCTCCATTTCCACCTAGCGCGCCTGCCATTGTGGCTCAACTACATTCCAAGTTTGTGGCTTCAGATGTGAAGTTGACTTTGATGTCAATCTATCCTGATGAGCACACGGTGCAATTGATCCACGCAGCAGGCACCTCAAAGGAGATGGTCGAGTCGCTCGCCTTATATGAAATCGACCAGAGCGATCATATAGGATTATTAACATCACTTTATGTTCCGCCTTTAGGACCGGCGACCTCTTTTGAAGCCTTTCAAGAAGTCATTGCACATCTACGTGCACCAAATGGTTGTCCTTGGGATCGTGAGCAAACTCATCAGACTTTACGCCCTCATTTGTTGGAAGAGGCCTACGAGGTTATTTCTGCACTGGATGCCAACGATCCAGGTGCGATGCGAGAAGAGTTTGGTGATTTGCTTCTACAAATCATGCTACATGCCCAAATCGCCAGTGAAATTGGTGAATTTAACATGTCTGATGTGCTTGAAGGCGTCCACACTAAAATTGTGAATCGTCATCCCCATGTCTTTGGCGACTTGGAGTTGAAGGAAATTGATGGGGTTCTACTGAATTGGGAACGCATGAAGGCTGAAGAACGCGTTGCTAATGGAATGGGCGAGGCGAGTTTGCTCGATGGGGTCGCCAGGGCTTTGCCGGCGCTAATTCAAGCTGAGCAATTCCAAAAACGTGCCTCGCGTGTAGGTTTCGATTGGACGGAAATTCAGGGTGTAATTGATAAGGTCGAAGAAGAATTGAGCGAGGTACACCTTGCCCAAGATAGTGCAGCGCGGGCTGTAGAAATTGGTGATTTGATCTTTGCTGTGGTTAACCTGGCTCGCTGGTACGATGTTGATGCCGAAAGCGCGCTACGCGAAGCCAACACCCGTTTCCGGACCCGTTTCAGCCAGATAGAAAAGGCTGCTCGTGCCCAAAATCGTTCGGTCTCTGATCTTGCTCTGGATGAGATGGAATCCTTGTGGCAAGCCGCGAAACGAAGTTTGTGATTGTTAACCAATAAACTTAGATAGTACATAGTTGAAGTGGTATGTGCTCAAAAAGGCCCCATCCCCATATTTTACGTCTCTTATAGTGCAGCTCTATTATCTAAGACCAGAAAATACAAATAACCAATTGTCAACACGAGAAATACTGCTACAGTAATCCATCCAGTTAAATTCCACCAGATCGTAATCTGTTGGATGGTAGCAACAGCAAGCCCTACTAGGCCGGTGAGAAGTTGGGCAAAGATAATTTTTCGCCGGACATCTGGTGATGTCTTCTCGTCTTCTGGCACATTTTTTGTCGCCCAGATTAGGAAGCCATAACCGAATAGGATAACGCCAAACATCCGCGCGAATGACGTGACATACCAGTACGATACACCACTGCTTTCAGTTTCTAATATGCCATAAAAATTTACCATCAATGGACCATATAGGGCAAACGCGATCCCGAGAGCAATGAATAATATGGCGTTGAATGTGAAGAATTGACTAATTTTCACCCAAGGACCTCCTGCTGGTAATATAATGCTTCACGCAAAAATTATTTAACCCAAGTTAATCACAACGGCTCAAACCGTGCTGTGAAGTGTCTTAACAAATCCGGCGCATAGGTGAATACGTATCCTTTTAGTTTGTCTGGTTTTTCAGCGATTCTTTGAAAAGTGGCTACTACATAGTCAAGGTGGCTTTGTGTATATACCCGCCGCGGAATAGCCAGTCTAACAAGTTCAAGCTCAGGGTACAATATTTCCCCTGTCTGTGGGTCCGAGTAGGCGAACATCACGGAACCGATTTCGACCGCCCGTATGCCCCCCTCAAGATAAAGAGCAACTGCGAGCGACTGCCCCGGGAATTGTTCTTGGTGTATGTGGGGTAGAAACCTTCCAACGTCAACATAAACTGCGTGTCCACCTGGAGGTTCGACGATCGGGATGCCAGTTTCCATTAAACGTTCTGCCAGGTACGCAGTTTGCCCTAACCGGTATGCCAGATAATCTTCCTGCATGCCTTCACGCAGGCCGGTTGCGATTGCTTCTAGGTCACGTCCGGCTAACCCCCCCTAAGTTGGAAA
>DAOVXM010000068.1 GCA_030636125.1 Chloroflexota bacterium
GAAGATCATGAAACACCAATCAAAAAATAAAAAGAAAACAAAACAAAAAGGACAATTCGATCCATTCGACGAACCAAGGACAATACCCGGTCAGTGGGATGTGTCGGCGTTCCAGTCACCTCCAAAATCATCCGCTAGCGACCAAGCGAGCTCGGAATTTATAAATACGGGATCATCTTCCGGTGAGGGTGACACCAGTGTAATAAAATCAGAGCCCTCTGGTATCAAATATCTCGATCCGGATTTTGATGATGATTCGCAACAGGCTAATAGGAAATGGCCTACATATTAAACGACGCAGACTGGTATGTGATTGGCGGTATAAATTTAGAAATAAAACTGATCACAAAACCGCCAATCACTCAGCAATCGGCGGATGAAGGTTTCAGGTCATTTTAGATTTATTTCCGCCGATTGCATAACGCTTACACTTATCCTTTATGGCAAAATCACAAACGCTCTTTGAGAAGATCTGGAACGCACACGTTGTGTCAGAGTCACCTGATGTGCCGACCGTTCTATATATCGATCTACATCTAGTGCATGAAGTCACCTCTCCCCAAGCCTTTGACGGTTTGAGGAAGAGGGGGCTCAAAGTCCGGCGACCGGAGCGCACCGTCGCCACCATGGATCACTCCACCCCAACCGCGAATTTCTCACTACCCCTCGAGGATGAAATGGCTGATCGCCAGATTCGCTGTTTGCAGGATAATTGCCGGGAATTTGGTGTACAACTTTATGATATTGATGATCCGGACCGGGGTATTGTGCATGTAATCGGACCTGAACTTGGCTTGACTCAACCAGGGATGACAATAGTGTGCGGTGATAGCCATACCGCCACCCATGGAGCTTTCGGTGCGCTGGCGTTCGGTATAGGTACTAGCGAAGTCGAGCATGTCTTGGCGACCCAGTGCCTTTTACAGAATCGTCCAAAGACTTTCCAGGTCAACTTCGAGGGTCAGTTGTCAAAAGGTGTATCTGCCAAGGATATGATCCTAGCGTTGATCGCCAAAATGGGTGTAGGTGGGGGTACTGGCACAGTAATAGAGTACACCGGTTGCGCAGTGAGAGCGCTTTCGATGGAAGAACGTATGACCTTGTGCAATATGACTATTGAAGGTGGAGCCAGGGCTGGTATGGTTGCACCTGATGATACCACCTTCGAATACCTGGCTGGTCGTCCATTCGCGCCTCAAGGTGAAAACTGGAATACAGCCGTGGATTATTGGCGCTCCCTTAGCAGTGATCCTGAAGCATGTTTTGACAAAACAATAAATTTGGATGTATCAGATTTGCAACCAATGATCACTTATGGTACCAATCCAGGTATGGGAATACCGATCAACCAGCCAGTTCCCGATCCCTCAGAGCAATCGGATCCTTCCAAGCGCGCAGCGCAGGAAAAAGCGCTACGCTATATGGATTTACAACCTGGAAGCTCATTATTAGGTCACCCGGTGGATGTGGTATTCCTGGGTAGTTGTAATAATTCGCGTATCTCGGACTTGCGATTGGCGGCCTCGTTATTGGGTGGACATAAAATTGCTGAAGGGGTACGGTTATTGGTAGTACCAGGCTCGGAGAGCGTACGGCGTCAGGCTGAAGCGGAAGGCCTGGATAAAGTATTCAAGGAAGCAGGTGGTGAATGGCGTAATGCTGGTTGTAGTATGTGTATTGCCATGAATGGGGATCATTTGGAACCAGGGCAATACGCGGTTAGCACCAGCAACCGCAATTTTGAGGGACGTCAAGGTAAAGGTGGCCGTACCTTTTTGGCTAGTCCTCTCACCGCAACAGCTGCTGCGATCAACGGTGGTATTAGTGATCCTAGGACATTTTTATAGTTAAACATAATGGAACCATTTCGCAAACTCACATCGCATCTCATCCCCTTGTCCCATGATAACGTCGATACCGACCAGATCATCCCGGCGCGCTATCTCAAAGTAACAGATAAATCTGGCTTAGCTGAAGGGCTTTTTTCGGACTGGCGCTATTTACCTGACGGTAGCCCAGACCCTCAGTTTCCACTCAATCGCCCCGAATACCAGGGTGCCCAGATTATTTTTGCTGGGGATAATTTTGGTTGTGGATCCTCACGGGAGCACGCTCCTTGGGCATTGGTGAGTTGGGGTATTAGAGCTGTGGTGAGTACCTCATTTGCTGATATATTTCACAATAATGCCTTAAAAAATGGCTTAGTGCCTGTAATTGTAGATAAAAACATACATACTGAGCTGTTTGATATGGTAATGGCAGACTATGATGCACAGGTTACCATTGACCTGGCACAGAAGGAGATGGTCTTACCTAATGGTAATTGTGTCGAATTCCCAATCGACAACTTCAGTCGTTACTGCTTGTTGGAGGGTGTAGATCAGCTTGGTTATTTACTAAAGTATGATGAGCAGATCACACAGTACGAGAAGACGCACGTGATGGCATGGGAGAAGTAGTAAGCATGAGTGTTGGTGGTGAAAGGAAGGATTCCTAAAATGAGCACCGTTTTACTCTACGATACAACATTACGTGATGGAACCCAACGAGAAGGTATCTCACTCTCAGTGGACGATAAATTAAAGATTACACGTCGTCTGGATGAATTTGGTGTGCATTATATCGAAGGTGGTTGGCCGGGGTCAAATCCCAAAGATGCTGCCTTCTTTGAGCGCGTCGCACGCCTGAAGCTAAAGAATGCCAAGCTCACTGCGTTTGGAGCAACAACCCGCAAGGCTACTCGCCCAGAGGATGATGCCAATATCCAGGCGTTGTTAAAGGCCAATACACCCGTAGTTACACTTGTTGGTAAGAGTTGGGATCTGCATGTCACGGATATTCTGGAGGCTACCTTAGAAGAAAACTTGGAAATGATCGGGCAAAGCGTAGCTTATTTCAAAGCCCGTGACAAAGAAGTGGTATATGATGCCGAACATTTTTTTGATGGGTACAAAGCTAATCCAGATTACGCTGTAGCGACATTACGCGCTGCTGCGGATAGTGGCGCAGATGTGTTGGTGCTGTGTGATACCAACGGAGGCAGCCTTCCGTGGGAAGTCGAGGAGATTGTTCAAGCATTAGTAACTGAGTTCGATACCGCGATAGGTATTCATACTCATGAGGATGGTGGTTGTGGGGTGGCAAATACGCTGGCGGCTGTTAAAGCTGGTGTGGTTCATGTCCAGGGCACCATTAACGGCTATGGAGAACGAGTAGGTAATGCCAATTTATGCACGATTATCCCGGATTTGCAGCTCAAAATGGGCTATCAGTGTGTACAACCGGAAAAACTAACCCAACTTTCAAAACTTTCGTACTTCGTGTCGGAGGTTGCTAATCTGCCTCATGATAAGCATTCACCATTTGTAGGGAGCAGCGCTTTTGCACATAAAGGTGGTATACATGTAGCCGCTATGCGGAAGAACGAGCTGTCATACCAACACATTGATCCAACTCAGGTGGGTAACCGCCGTCATACTGTGGTATCAGAGCTGTCTGGGCGAGGCAATGTGCTGGACAAGGCGGACCAATATGGACACGAAGTCGATAAAGAGCAGGCTCGCGAATTATTGGGGCAAATTAAGTCGTTGGAGGCGCGTGGCTTCACGTTCGAAAGTGCAGAAGCCTCGGTCAATGTGCTACTCCAACACACTCAACCGGGTTACCAACCTCCATTTGAGCTGGTCGATTTTATGGTCCTGGTAGAACATCGCCAGGGAAGGGGTATCCTGGCAGAGGCAACTGTCAAGGTGCGTGTTGGGGACCGGGTGGTGCATACCGCCGCGGAAGGCAATGGGCCGGTTAGCGCCCTGGATGCGGCCTTGCGCAAGGCGTTGTTGGATGTTTATCCCCAGCTGAGTCAAGTACGCCTGGATGATTATAAAGTACGTATCTTGGATAGTGAGAATGGCACAGAGGCGATCGTGCGTGTCTTGATTGATACCAAGAACGGTACCAAACGCTGGAGTACAGTAGGTGCCAGCACTAATATTATTGAAGCCAGCTGGCGTGCGCTGGCAGATAGCTTGGAATACGCCCTGTTAAATGGGGTTAGTTAAGGCGGATGATAGCTGGAAATATGAAAGCGAATATTACATTACTACCTGGAGACGGGATTGGTCCAGAAGTCATCCAGGCCGCGGTAGCTGTGCTCAAGACAGTTGCCGAACTTCATGAGCATACGTTTCAGATGGAAGAGTTTTTAATCGGTGGAACTGCCATTGACATACATGGTAGAGCTTTACCCGAAAAAACCTTGGAAGCTTGTAGAGAGGCCGATGCGATCATGCTGGGCGCGGTAGGAGGCCCAAAATGGGATGACCCTGCAGCGTCCATCCGGCCCGAACAAGGCTTGTTAGAACTACGTATTGAACTGAGTGCCTTTGCGAACCTGCGCCCGGTAAAACCGCATCCAGCCCTATTGGATGCTTCACCACTGCGACCTGAGCTCTTGAAAGATGTTGATCTTATGGTTGTGCGTGAATTGACAGGTGGCATCTACTATGGCAAACCACGCCTGCGCCGCACAGTATACGGAGAGCTCCAGGCATTGGATACCATGATCTATGCGGAGAGCGAAGTGCGCCGGATAGCGCGCTTGGCTTTCCAATTGGCGCAGGGACGCAGGAAGATGGTTACATCGATAGATAAAGCTAATGTATTGGAGTGTTCGCGTCTTTGGAGACAGACTGTGAGTGAAGTGGCTGGGGAATATCCCGATGTAGCCCTGGATCATATGCTGGTCGATGCGGCTTCCATGTTCCTGGTCACACGTCCAGCCTCGTTTGATGTGATTCTTACCTCAAATATGTTTGGGGATATCCTTTCGGATGAAGCCTCGGTACTTTCCGGTTCGATGGGAAATATGCCTTCTGCCTCCCTTGGGGAGAATTTGAACTCATTGGGCTGGCCGCGCGGTGTTTATGAACCGATGCATGGCTCTGCGCCGACCATTGCTGGGAAAGGCATTGCAAATCCAATCGGCACGATCTTATCTGGAGCCTTCCTGCTACGGCATTCTTTGGGTTTAGAGCGGGAGGCGCGTGCAGTTGAGCAAGCGGTAGAGGCAACTTTGTCCTCCGGTTACCGGACGGTGGATCTAACTCAAGGGTCTCAGGATGCCTTATCGACAAAGGAAATTACTGAAGTGATTATAAGCAATTTGTAAACGCCTTTCTGTGAAATCCGGAAATGATCAAGCCTGAGGCAGAAGGCGTGGATATTTTTTCGACATTATTTGCTCTGAGGAGGAACTAAATGAAATCTGATTGTATCTGGATGGATGGTGAGTTAGTCTCTTTTGAGGATGCAACGGTTCATGTTTTAAATCCAACCATGCATTATGGAACTGGAGTGTTCGAGGGCATACGTTGTTATAAGACCAGTAAAGGTCCAGCTGTTTTCCGGCTGCGCGAGCACCTGCAACGGTTAATCGATTCTGCTCAGATCGCGGGAATCCTCGACTTGTCCTATACAATCGAGGATTTATACCAGGCTGTGCATCGTACCATCCTGGCGAATGGCTTCGATGAATGCTATATCCGTCCGTTGATCTATATGCTTGGTCCACTTGGTTTAAATTTAGATGATTGGAAACCGGCTGTATCCATAGCTGTGTGGTATTGGGCACCTTTCCTTGGTAAAGAAGCAGCCGAGGCGGGTGTCCGTATGATGGTGTCATCCTTCACCCGCCACCATCCCAATGTGATGATGACCAAGGCTAAGATCTCTGGCAACTATGTCAATTCAACGCTGGCCAAGACAGTGGCTGTCCGGGCGGGGTTTGATGAGGCGGTAATGTTGGATGCGCAAGGTTATGTCGCTGAGTGTAGTGGCGAGAACTTATTCATGGTCCGGGATGGTGTCATTTACACGCCGCCACGCGATAGGGTTTTAGAAGGCATTACCAGGGATGCAGTCATCACATTAGCCCGAGATATGAATATTGAAGTAGTCGAGGAGCAGATCTCCCGAGATCAGCTTTATATTGCTGATGAGGTTTTCGTGTGCGGAACGGCAACCGAAGTCGTCCCCGCCAGAGAGATCGATTATCGTAATATCGGTAACAATGCTGAGTGGCCGGTAACTCGCGCAATCCAGAAAGCTTTTTTTGAGGTCGTACATGGCGAGGGGGCGCGCTCTTACGAATGGCTGGATTATGTGGACGAGACGGTTTACGCTGTCTAGCGGTTTGGATTTTAATCGTTCTCAAATTACTGACTAATATTGTTGTGATCGAACAAACATGAAGGATTTGTCAATTGCTTTTCAAGGAGAGGCTGGCGCGTATAGCGAGCTAGCTGCACATGAGTGTTTTGGTGAGGGAATATCTACCCTGCCTTGCCCCGCTTTTGAGGATGTATTTGAAGTGGTGAGTGCAGGGGAGTGCAGCTACGGTTTACTCCCTGTTGAGAATTCCCTGGCTGGTAGCATCCACCGCAACTATGATTTGATGCTGCGCCATGATTTGCATATTGTGAGAGAATATCACCTGCGGGTGAGCCATTGCTTGCTTGCTCTGCCGGGGGTCAAGTTGGAGGATGTGGAGCGTGTTCATTCACACCCGCAAGCATTGGCGCAGTGTGAAGCCAATCTCTCTCGCCTTGGAGTGGAAAGAGTCGCTGAGGCGGATACAGCCGGAAGCGCCCGCCAGCTACGCCAAGGTGGTGATCTACATGCAGCAGTGCTGGCCTCAAGTCGAGCGGCTGATGTTTATAGCCTGGCAATATTGGCTGAGCATATGGAGGACAACCAGGCCAACTATACCCGCTTCCTGGCGTTATCATTGAATCCCTTAAGGGTGGAAGAACCTGAAGTAGGGGATTATAAGACCTCCGTAGTGTTTAGCCTGAAAAACAAGCCGGGTGCACTATTTAAAGCACTAAGTGTGTTTGCACTGCGTGACATAGACCTGACCAAGATCGAATCGCGTCCAATTCCAGGCCAGTTATGGGAGTACATGTTCTATGTGGATTTTGCAGGGCATGCAGATGCGCTCAATTGCAAACGCGCCTTAGATCATTTGATGGAATTGGCTCCATTTTTACGCTTGCTTGGTTCTTATCCCAGACACTACATAGAGAATTAAAGCACTGGTTTTTACCATATAGAGATAATTGTCAGAGTTGGGTTGGGTAGGATGATGCCCAGCTCTTTTGTGTTTTGGATAGATGCTTAAATATGATATTGCCCATCCAGTTATTGAGATATGGAGAAAATTGTACTCAAAGAACAAAGAGAGTAAGATAAGTCATTTTCCCCTTGTCTAAATCCTGGACGATTATGGCTTTTTATTGAGCAAGGTAACCTAATTATGCGCGCACTATACATTTTGCAAGGTTGAACAATGAAGCGATTATTTCTTTTCACTATATTCTTCCTGGCGGCATGTTCTCCGTCAGTAATACCCGTATCCCCGACTCCTACTAGCACGCCTGAACCTACTAACACAGCCTCTCCAACAACTACCCCTCTCCCAACTTCTACAACTTCACCTACCGATACTCCTGTCCCACCCAAGGCGACCTTACCGGCTCAGCAGTCGGTGCCATCGTATGAGAATGAGTTTTTTGGTGAGGGAAATTCCAGGTTTGAAGTTGACTTTCCAGATGATTTTGTGGGGGTTATCCATGTAATCGGTAATTCGCAGGGTGGTGAGTTTACGGTTAAGAATCACGACCAGGATGGTGAATTAATCGGCATATTGGTCAATTCAACTGAGCCCTACGATGGGATTCGCCCGTTAGACTTTTTTAACTTTCAGAACACGAAAGAGATAGAGGTCAATGCAGAAGGTAGTTGGGAAATAAAGATCACCGACATATTTAACGCACCCTTTTTGAATATGCCTGGTGGTTTTACCCAGAGTGGTGATTATGTAGTTGTTTTGGGTGGAGGTGCCCCTAATTCAGCATATATCAGGAAAGATGAAGCCATGGGAACTTTTCGGATTCTCGGTTATGGAAATTCCATGCAGGTATTATTTGACACAACCGAACCAGTTGAAGGAATTATTCCAATTAGCGCTGATATCGTGGCTCTGGAAATCCAGGCGAAAGGAGAATGGACGATTGATGTCACTCCAAGATGAGCGTGTGTTTCCCTCACTAAAAATATTATCAAATCTATAGGGGCCAAAAAATAAGCTTCTTAGATCTCTAACAAAAATAAACAAGCCAGGCTCCTTTATATAGGAGCCTGGCTTGTTTAATGAAATTGCTGAACTTAGTTAGATTATATGTTCTTAGATGAACAAGACCTGTGCGCCATCGGCGACCTCCAGGAATTCCATCGCACCCAGCACCTCAGCGCCCTCTACTAGATCGTCCTTGGAGAGCTTCATCATGTCCATTGACATCTTGCATCCGTAGACGCAAGCGCCAGTATCGACAATCATTTCGACGAATTCGTCTACGGGAGGAAAGTCCAGCTTTTCGATCTCTTTATTCATCATCCAGGTTGCCATCGCTGACACTCCAGGAATTGCTCCGATAATGGTCGGGAAATGGAACATGGGGTGCATGTTGGGGTTACCCACAGTGGCTACATTGAGTTTTTTCATTTTACTCTTGGTGATGATATCCAAACCCCAAAAGGTGAAAAACAAGTGAGTCTCGATCCCGCTCATGCGGGCTGCGTTAGCCAAGATTAGGGGTGGGTAAGCCATGTCCAGGGAGCCTTTGGAAGCTATCAGGCAAAGTTTACGTTCATCGTTTCCGTTCTCAAACATTTAATAACTCCTGTTTTCTATTGATGTTTTTTTATGATTTAGATGCATCCGGTTGGCTTGCCAAGACCTGAGATTCTGGCAGCTGTTTTCGCTGGACCTTTCGGGAAAAGCTTGTAGATCTCCTTGGTGCTTACATCGGTAGTCTTGGTGATGCGTCGCAAAGTGGGGGCCTCACCATTGGTCTCAAATTCCTGACGTGCGAAGTTGATTACTACCCAATGACGGTCAGTCAAGGTCATGCCGAGGCCTTCAGCGATCGCCTCGCCGATTTCAGGCGTCCAGGCGTTTGGATCGACCATGAAGCCATCATCATCGAATTCTACAGTTTCTAAAATGGGGGAAGCAGTGGTAGTCATTTTATCTCCTAATATAATTTAATAAAAATGTGTTGATTTTGTTTGTTATGTATCAATTCTTGTTTATATCGGGTTGATCGGCGATAAC
>DAOVXM010000139.1 GCA_030636125.1 Chloroflexota bacterium
CTCGTCTCCTTGCTTTAGGGTGCGCCTGGCGCTCTCTAAATATCTATATTGAATATTTGCGACCATTAGAATATGGGGATGTTGTCCGGGTTAATACACGGATGATGGAGATGAGTAGTGACTGTGTCGTTTGGGCTTATGAATTTTTTAAATACGGATCGGATGAAGCCTTTGCTGTGGCGCAAATGGAATTCATTTTTGTAGATGTAACCAACGATCAAGAGGTGCCGATTCCTATAGAAATCCGAAAAGATTTGATATCCCTGGAACGGTCAGAGCAATTGGCGAATCGCCAAAGCTTTCCGCCAGCATCGCCTCCCCCACTGGGCGCCTTTTCCATGGCATGGCGAGTTGAGTGGCGAGATGTTGACTCAGGTCAGAGGTTAAACAGCGCTGCATATCTGGATTATCTATTAGATTTTGTGCTGCGAGCAGCTGCTGACTGTGGTTGGTCTCATGAGCTCAGCCTGAATAAAGGTTTATTATGGGTTGTAAGACGCCAGTGGCTGAACATACTCCAACACGCCACGCTTGAGGACGAATTATTGTTCACAACCTGGATCTCCGATTTTAAACGGTCGACCGTCACCCGACAATACGCTGTTCATCTGGTAAAAGATGATATCTTGATGGCGGAGGCGCGCACTTTATGGGTGGCAATTGATCGTGAGTCCGGTAGACCGATGCGTATCCCAGAAGAGTGGAAACAGGACTTTTCTCCGCAAATTTCTATAAGCTGACAGTTTTTTTTGAGTTGAATCTTGGATTTAGATAGGTATATACGTTCCACGACAATAATTGCTACGATGATTTGAGAGGATAATATGGAAAAATCACAGATTGCTGAAGAAACCCTAGACCCGCAGGATTGGGAAGCATTGCGGGAATTAGGTCATCGCATGGTCGATGACATGCTTACGTACCTGGAGACGGTGCGTGAGCGACCGGTCTGGCAGCCAATGCCGGATGATGTTATAGCCCGATTGAACCAGCCCTTACCACATGAACCCCAAGGGCTGGAGTCAACCTACCATGACTATTTAGAGATGGTATCGCCTTATGCCATGGGAAATATCCATCCGCGTTTCTGGGGT
This sequence comes from Chloroflexota bacterium, assembly GCA_030636125.1. The sequence continues at coordinate 1,095 of DAOVXM010000139.1, forward strand.
TGGGTGGTTGGTACAGGAACAGCATCGACGGCTTTAGCCGAGATGTTAGCTGCGAGTATGAATCCAAATGTGGGCGGCGGCAACCACAGCGCGAATAATATCGAATGCCAGGTCTTGGATTGGTGCAAGGAGATGCTTGTTTACCCGGAGGAAGCCAGCGGTTTGCTGGTCAGTGGGGGATCGATGGCCAACCTGGTGGGGTTGACTGTGGCGCGTAATACCATGGCTGAGAACGATATGCGCAGGGACGGGGTGGCATCTTCCCCTCGGCGTATGGTGCTTTATGCTTCGCGCGAAGTGCACGATTCGAACCAAAAAGCGGTGGAACTGCTCGGGTTAGGTAGCGATGCTTTGCGATATATCCCTGTGGATGATAATTACCGGATTAACCTGGAAGCCTTGGGGAGTGCCATTGCCGAGGACCGCGCAGCCGGTCACCAGCCTTTCTGTGTAATTGGCTGCGCAGGGACGGTCAACACAGGCGCTTTCGACGACCTCGAAGCATTGGCTGAGATTTGTGACCGCGAGCAGCTTTGGTTCCATGTGGATGGCGCTTTTGGGGCGTGGGCGGCACTTTCTCCCCAGCTGAGCTATTTGGTAACCGGTATGGAAAAAGCGAACTCGCTCGCTTTTGATCTGCACAAGTGGATGTACATGCCTTATGAGGTGGGCTGTATCCTGGTGCAGCGTGAGGAGGATCACCGCCGGGCTTTCTCACTCACCCCGGAATATTTAGAGCACGCTGAACGTGGTCTGGCTGCTGGAAAAGTTTGGTTCAACGAATATGGTGTGCAGTTAAGCCGTGGCTTTCGAGCGCTTAAGGTGTGGATGTCATTAAAAGAGCATGGCGTCAAAAAATTCGCGCGCTTGATCCAGCAGAATGTCGACCAGGCAGGTTATCTTTCTGGACAGGTCGATATAGCTCCCGAACTTGAGCGCTTGGCTCCGACTTCTTTGAACATTGTCTGTTTTCGATATAACACTGGAAGTATGGAAGAAGGATTCTTGAATGAATTTAATCAAGAGTTGCTGATGAGAGTGCATGAAAGTGGTATTGCGGTGCCTTCATACACTACATTGAAAGGGAAATACACCTTACGAGTGGCAATAACAAATCACCGCAGCCGCAGGGAAGATTTTGATTTGCTAATCCGGGAAGTGATCAGCATAGGCAACCACATGATCAGGGAGAGCTGGCAACCGTAGTTAATCGAAACGAGGGACTGATGAAATATATTCAGGATCTTCCAAAATCACCCGATTTCCGCATGAAACAAAATTTTTTCGAATGGCTTTCCAAATTAATCCAACAGATTGGGATCGAAGCAGAAGATAGCGACGAACTTCGGCTGCAAAAGAACATCCTTCTCTTTTCATCCCTGATGATAGCTTCTGCAGCGATATTGTGGGGTGTTATTTATTATGCTTACGGGCATACTGTTGCTGCTAGTATTCCGCTGACCTACTCGGCTCTATCTTTTCTCAGTATATTTATATTCGCCCTGGGTCGTCACTACCAGCTATTCCGCTTCAGCCAGTTGCTGTTAGATTTGCTCTTACCCTTCATGTTGATGATAGCGCTGGGAGGTTTTGTAAATTCTAGTGCTGTCATCTTATGGTCGCTGACCTCTCCAGTTGGAGCGATACTTTTCTTAGGTCGCCGCCAGGCAATTGGATGGTTCATTGCTTTCATCACCTTGGTCGTCGGTAGTGGTCTTTTACAATTAATCCCACGCCCTATTACGCCTCTTCCGCCTGGGGTGGTTGTGACCTTCTTTGTAATGAACATTATCGGGGTTTCTGTAGTTGTCTTCGTGCTACTGCAGTATTTTCTACACCAGAAGAATCAAGCTTATCGGTTGCTGATTTTCGAGCAAGTAAAATCTGAAAACCTTCTGCTGAATGTCCTGCCAAAAGAGATCGCTCCCATCCTCAAGGAAGATAAAGGCACCATCGCCGAACGTTTCGATGCGGTGAGCATTCTCTTTGCGGACCTGGTTGGATTTACGCCCTTATCTACAGAGATCGCGCCCGAGGATATGGTAGATCTGCTCAACGAGATCTTTTCATATTTCGACACGCTCGTGGAGAAATTTGGTCTGGAAAAAATTCGGACGATAGGCGATAACTATATGATTGCTTCCGGTGTGCCTGTTCCCCGTGAGGATCATGCGTATGCGCTGGCGAGTCAGGCACTTGAGATGCGGGAGTACCTGGATGCGCTACCCCAACAATATGGTAGAAAGATCATGTTTAGAATAGGCATGAACTCGGGTTCTGTTGTAGGGGGCGTGATTGGTAAGCAAAAATTCCATTATGACGTTTGGGGTGACTCAGTTAACCTGGCCAGCCGGATGGAGTCCCAGGGCGTAGCAGGAATGATTCAGGTCACGAATAGGACGCGGGAGTTGATTAAAGATCAGTTCATCTTTGAGCCAAGGGGGGAAATCGATATTAAAGGTAAAGGCCTCGTCAAGACCTGGTTTCTGGTGGATCGCAAATAAATTCACCCGGAGATTTGCTATGGTGGAGATCTATCAAGCAGAGCTAATAGAAGATCGAGGGCATATTCAAGAACTCTTTTGGGAATATCTCGAGTGGGCTAACAGTAAACTAAAAAGTGAATATGGCATCGATTTGGATATTCACGTTATGCACGAAAACATGATGGCTAACCTGGATATGTTTTTTCCCCCCGACGGGCGGCTGTTACTCGCGAAATATCATCAGGATACTGTGGGGTGTATCTGTATGAAAAAACTTGTGAGTAATGTTGGCGAAATAAAACGAATGTTTGTGCGCCCGGAATTTCGAGGTAAAGGAATAGGAAAAGCCTTAGTGCGCGGAGTCCTAAATGAGGCTCGATTTGTTGGATATCATAAGTTGTGCCTGGATAGCACGAAGTTCATGCAGGCAGCTCACCGCCTATACAAGTCTTTCGGTTTCTTCGAGATAGAGCCATATAAAGAAAGCGAAATTCCAGAAGAATACCACCAGTATTGGGTGTTTATGGAGTTGTCACTTAATAGGCTGTAATATACTTGATTAAAGAAACCCGTCCCTATGATCATAGGGACGGGTTTTGAAATGGGGGAGGGAGAATAGAATGGAAGACCAATTTTAGGCTGGTTTTCCAGTTTTAGCCTGCAGGAATTTCTCCAGGGATTTCTCTTGGAATTGCAAAGTGCGGATAACGACCGTCAGGGCGACGGTGATGGCGGTGAACAGTAAGGCCATGCCGGTGAAGCGCAGAGCGTTGAGCCAGGGCAGCGTATTGACAATCGTACGCAATTGGTTCAGGAGCGCTGAACCCGCCTGAGCGGGGTTGAGCTCGTTTGCAATCGAGTGATTCCAGTACGAAACCACTGTGCCGTTGAGCGACAGTGCCCATATCAAACCGATGAACAGGACCATCCAGCCCATCATCATCAGCATGGGGAACATCCTGGCAGCTCTCGGTTTCTCGGGCTCGCCTGGGTTCAGGGTATCCGACCACTTGGCCGTAATTTCCTTACCGAGCACTCGCAGGGTTTGGATGATGCTGCCCAGGGCCATGGTGATGGCGCCGAGCATGATACCCAAACCGAGGAACTTGAACATTGGGATCCAGGTGGCGATGCTGTGCCGAGCAGCGTTCGCCAGGGCGTAAATCGAGCCGGTCCCGGCCGCTTCGCGGGTAGCCTTGTCTACTGAGAAGAAGGTGGCTTGCCCGTTCGCCCCAACTGAGTATGCCATCCAGAAGGCGATAAGGACGATGATAAGGCCCATCCAGACGAACATCAGGTAGCGTTTCATCATAGCGTTGATCATTTTATCCATGGTAGTTACTCCTTACATATGTGTCAATTTGAAAGATAAATTCATGATTGTGGTTAGTCGGCGGCTGCGGGCGCTGAAGCCTGTGCAAGTACCTGGTGCGCCTCTTCCACCGGATAATTTTCGACCACCTTTGGAATGGCAGCCCACTGGTATCGCAGGGCCAGGACGATAGTGTGCAGACCGTACACAATGCTCATGAACAGGAAGGCGATTGCGAGGAACTTGAAAGCTTCCAACCAGGCTTCGGTGGCGTGCACCTGGGCTAAGCCAGCCAGCAAGGCTGAACCGGCAGCAGCTGCATCGATTGTTGTCACTGGGTTGCTGAAGACTGCACGAGCGGTACTGGCAGCGCCCAACGAGACGATATAGCCTCCGATAATAATCAACATGCCCAGCATCATGAACATACGCATCAACATTACCGATTTTGGTCGTGGCGGAATCGGTTGGCGGATGCTTTCAGGAACGCTGGCCATAACTTTCTTGCCGAGGTTCTCTAGTCGCATGGCGATTACACCCAGGGCCATAACGATGCCGGCGATGATCATGGTTACGCCCAGGAACTTGAAGTAAGGTAACCAGATAATGGTACTCTCAATGCCAGCCCGTACCTGGGCTAGCTCGACGCTGGCGTCACGGGTGATTTTGTCAACGGCGTAGTAGTTGGCTGCGTTGCTTGCATTTACCGCTCCCAAGATCACAGCGATGATTACGATCATTAAGCCCATGGCGATAAAGAGCGGGTAACGTTTCATCATGGATTGAAGCATTTTTTCCATCATATTACTCCTATAACTAATCAATTATGGTTACGATTTATTCTTGCTCTGACCCATCAGAGGCACGACCTTGACGAGCAGATCGGTGCGGCGGTCCAGGATACCTGGAATTGCCGCGAATTGCAGGGCAATGCCCAACATGAAGAAAGTCACACCCAGGAAAGTCAGCGGTGGCAGAATTTTGGGCCAGCGGGCCAGGACGCTGAGCTGGTTCAATAAGAACGAGCCTACCTCAGCCACATCCCTGATTGACTTGGCGTTTGCGCCCCAATAACTGGCTGCCGTCGGGGCCAGCACCAGCACGCCAATCAGGATCGAAAACCCGATCAGCGCCCAACCCATCAGGGTTGCTATAGAGAACAATTTGAGACCTTTGGTCTCACGATCGAGTGCGGGTAGTTTTGTTGCCATAGGATTACCTCCAAAAATATAAAAACGGATAATTTGTTGCTGCTTTGTTAGCCGGAAGTCCCGGCCGTGCTACGATGTCCTACACTTTCTAGATACTCAACCAGGTGATTTTCTTACCTGGACGGGAGGGACGGAAAAAAGGTGTCCGTGTGGGCGTATACCCACACGGACACCTTTTTTCCAGGACTTCTAACTGCAGACTGAGTTGTTATATTTACATAATGCTGGGCGCTATCCTAAGGCCACACCCAGCAGCTCCGATGGTCGCTGCGGGCATGCCGGCTGCAACAGCACCAAAAACAAAATCAACCGCCAGTTCCTCGGGGAAATTGTGCAAGATGATCGCTACAACCAGCAACACGCTAAGAAGCCAACACCTGGTAGAGACGGTCCAGGCCCTCGTTGACATACTCTGCCGACAGCCCGTAACTTATGCGCAAATGCTGATCCAGTCCAAAATGGTCGCCAGGCACCACGAAGGTTTGCTTTTCCTCGATCAGGCGTTCCACTAGCCTGGATGAATTGACCTCTCGATGGTAGCGAACAAATGCCACAGCAGCCGCCTGGGGAGGGATGAGCGAGAACATTTCATCGTGTTGCTGGTACCAGCGCTCGAAGTTCCGGTAGCCTCCCCGGACATATTTACGGGCGCGAACCACCAAGCGCGGGCGAACCTCAGGAGAGAGCGCGTATGCAGCTAATTTGTTGCTCAACTTAGTGGCACAAATCGTAATGTAATCCTGGCGAGCCCAGATCTCTTGCGCCATATCCGATGGAGCGACC
>DAOVXM010000502.1 GCA_030636125.1 Chloroflexota bacterium
CTGATCTTAAGCTCATATGGGCCTCACCAAAAATTTTTCACAGTATACCCTATGTGGATCATTGCATGTAACTTTATTACCGCTCATCCTTCCATCAAAGGAGAATATGGTAAACTCATACCCCAAAAACCGTATACCCAATTTTTGGGTAGCTTCTAACTAAACTATTACTGATTTCTCATTTGGTCAACCACTGGCCGATACTACAGGTCTATAGTCGATTATGAAAATTCTATCCGTTGATGTAGGTACTGGTACTCAAGATATCTTCCTGTATGATTCTCGTCTTGATCTGGAAAACGGTTTCAAGCTAATTGTGCCATCGCCAACCATGATGGTGCATCGCCGGCTGAACGAGGCCACTCGTCGCGGCGAGGCTGTGCTGCTGACCGGTGTGATCATGGGAGGCGGACCAAGCCAGTGGGCGGCTGAGGAGCACATCCGTGCCGGTTTCCCCGTCTACGCCACACCCGAAGCGGCTCGTTCTTTCAATGATGATCTTGAAGTTGTAAGAGAGATGGGCATCCTCGTAGTCAGCGAAGACGAGGCGGCGCGCCTGCCCGAAGAGACGCGACGTGTGGAACTGCGAGATTTCGATTTTCCAACGATCGCACGCGCCCTTAAACAATTTGGAGTCAGGTTGAATGACCTGGCAGCGGTAGCCGTGGCAGTTTTTGACCATGGGAACGCCCCGCCGGATATCTCGGACCGCCAGTTCCGTTTTGATTATCTGGACGAGCGTATCCGGGCTGAAAACAGGTTGAGCGCTTTCGCTTATCCGGCTGGAGAAGTGCCCGAAATTATGACCCGGTTGCAGGCGGTTGTAGATACAGCCCAGGGCGTGGATGCGCCCCTGGTGGTGATGGACACCGCTCCGGCAGCTATCTTGGGAGCGACCTTCGATTTACAGGTGGCATCAACACCACGCAAGTTGATCGCCAATGTGGGCAACTTCCATACGCTGGCATTCCGTTTGGGTCCAGGGGGGATTGAAGGTGTCTTCGAACATCACACCGGGTTACTTGACCTGCCTAAACTGGAGAATTTGCTGCAGACGTTGGCGGATGGCAGCCTCAGGCATCAAGATGTTTTCGGTGATCATGGTCACGGGGCGCTTATTTATGAACCTGAACCGTTATCACTGGCAAATGACGATCTCTCAGATAATCGATTTGGTGTGGCCGTCACCGGACCTAGGCGCAATATGATGCGCCCCTCCTCCTTGTATCCTTATTTCGCGGTGCCTTTTGGCGATATGATGATTTCTGGTTGTTTTGGTCTGCTGGCGGCTGTGGCTGATGTATTGCCCGAGTTGGGCGAGCGAATCAGGGCTTCCTTGAATGGAGCTGGGGGTAGTGGAACACCGCCCTGGGAGTTAGAAAGTTAACCCATCCCGAAAACCCATGTCTTGCTTGCTCTTCGCCACGCACAACCAATGGAAAACCCAGCTCTTTCGCCCGGTGTTTGAGCGCTATGGCTTTGAAGTGCTCACCCTGGGTGATGTTTCGATTAACGATAAGCCTCCCGACGAATTGGCTGCTACAGCCGTTGACAACGCGCTTGCTAAAGCACGTTATTACCACTCTGATAAATACCCATGGGTGTTCGGGGATGATTCAGGACTGGAGATAGACGCGCTTAATGGTGAACCTGGCCTGCAGGCTCGCCGCTGGGGAGGCATTTTCCCAGACGATGTGGACGACCAGACCTGGCTGGATTACTTGCTTGAACGGATGAAAGATGTCCCTGTGGGAAGGCGGACGGCGCGCTTTGTTGCAGGTTGGGTGTTGATCACTCCGGACGGCTCAGCCTATACCAGGGAAGTTAACGCCCCATTTGAGATTGCTGCACAGCCTATGCGCGCTATCTCGCCAGGCTCTCCGATCACCGCCGTACGCATTGGGCCAGAAGATGATCTGGAACGAAGGCGTAATGAAATTTGGGCTGAATGGCAGCGTTGGGGTGTGCTTGATAGGTTATTGATAGACAAAAAACGATAAGGACAGCTGGCGGATTGTATATGGTGTTTATCCCCACGCGCCCTTGACCTCAGGTGAGACCATGGTTGAATCGAAATTTATGTACTTGCTTGTAGTGGCGCCGCAGGAAGGTGTGCGGATTGCCTTGGAGTTGATCGAACGGATGAAGCCCTGGGCCAGCGGGATCTACCTGATGCCCCAGTTCAGCCATTACGATCTGGCTGCGAAGATTGTGGAGGATTGTCGTTAATTGAATGTGCCACGCACTTCCCAAGTGCGTGGCACGTAAGAATTATAAAATAAACTGATCAATAAACTGCAAATATCCCTGGCGACCGCCTCGTTTGTTCCATTTCCGGACCGATTTGCGTATCCTTTTTAGGGAAGCAATAATCACATCAACAGATATTGGATCTGGGATCATCATTTGGGATTGGTTTTCCTCTGATACCAGAGCTTCTCGTCCAAGGCGCCACTCGCACATCGCCTTCACTGAGTCAAATACCTGTTGTGTTAGGGTGGTCATCCGTGGTGCTTTTGCAGTTTGATCCTGTAATTGTGCCTGATAATCACTTATTAACGTATTCAGCGCTTTCTCCACATCATAATCAGCCAGCCCCGAATTGCGGCGATATACGCTCACAATCGCAAATTCAATATTCTGTAATACGTCTTGATAATCTCCCTCGAAATCAGTCATA
>DAOVXM010000200.1 GCA_030636125.1 Chloroflexota bacterium
TCCTTCTTGGATTTAAAGCCAAGTTCTTTTTCAACCTCAACTTCGACCCACAGGCCCTGGCAGTCAAAGCCGTTCTGGTAGCGCAGTTCGTGGCCGCGCATCGTCCAGTAGCGATTGTACAGATCTTTGTACGTGCGACCCCAGCCATGATGGACGCCCATCGGGTTATTCGCCGTGATCGGTCCGTCAATGAAAGACCAGTGTGGCTGTCCTTTGTGAAGGTCGCGCATTTTTTGAAATGTATGGTTCTCTTTCCAAAAGGAAAGCACATCATATTCTTGAGCGATGAAATCCACCTTGTTGGGTACAGGTTTGAAGGGCATATTACCTCCGCTTTTGAGCACAGCGATTCGGGAGTAGAGAGCAGGTCATAACTTATCGGCGCTAACCATGCTATAAGCTGCTATCATCTACTCTCTCCTATCTAAAACAATAAACTCTCGACCCAAGACAGGGACGAGAGCTAAATGACGAGTCAACACTCCCGCGGTACCACCCTGGTTCCCGCTGAACAGCAGGCACCTCGGTCGGGTACGGTCAGTGATATGTGACTAGGTGATCCGGCAATGGATACTAGGTGTTCACACTGCCTAAATTGCCTGATGCCAAGGTGATTCAACCACTGGCTTATACCCGCGACTTGGATAACGGGGGCGAACCCGGCGCACCTACTTGCAAGATGTCTTGCGTTCAGGTAGCGGCTCCGGAAGGATTTTCGGCCTGCTGACCAGCCCCGGCTCGCACCAAACCCCGGGTTCGCTGACAGGTCGACTCAGGCGTACTCGTTTCCATCAAGGCCTTTTTGTGTTAAGTTGGCGAAATTATGCCACAAAAACAGCGCATGGTCAAACGGATGTATCCCTGTGAGGTGAAATGGTGAACGGTGCACCATCAACTCAGGAGATTAAAATGTGTGGCGCTCCTGGTGTTATTCCTCTAGCGTACTGACGTCTCCCTCTGGCAAACCCAAGGCGCGTGCTTTGAGCAGGCGGCGCATGATCTTGCCGCTGCGCGTCTTGGGCAGGCTGTCTACGAAGGCGATATCCTCGGGCTTGGCGATGGGGCCCATTTCGTGGCCGACGTGTTTGCGCAATTCCTCGCCTAACTTATCACTCGGTTCGACGCCCTCCCTCAAAATGACGTAGGCGTGGATAGCGTTACCCTTGAGCTCGTGCGGTAAACCAATCGCGGCAGCTTCGGCTACTGCATTGTGGCTGACCAAAGCGCTCTCGACCTCTGCGGTACCCAGACGATAGCCGCTTACTTTGATGACATCATCCATGCGGCCGATGACCCAGATGTAGCCGTCTTTATCCTTGCGCGCCGAATCTCCGGTCTGGTACATATTTTCGAATTTGCTCCAATACTGTTGTATGTAGCGCTCGGGATCTTTGTATCTGGTGCGTAGCATACCAGGCCAGGGCTTTTTGATCACCAGGTAACCCTCTTCGCCCGGCGAGACCGATTCGCCCTGCTCGTCGACCACATCTACATCGATCCCGAAAAGTGGGTGTGTGGCTGAGCCCGGCTTGAGCGGTGTGATGGGCAGTGGAGCGATCATAAAGCCGCCGGTTTCTGTCTGCCACCAGGTATCCATGATCGGGCAGCGCTCCTTGCCGATAACAGTGTGATACCATTTCCAGGCTTCGGGGTTTATCGGCTCACCGACACTGCCAAGCAATCGTAGGCTGCTTAAGTTGTGGCGGTTGGGCCAGGCGTCACCAAAACGCATCAGGCCGCGTATGGCGGTTGGAGCGGTGTAAAGGATTGTGATGCCATGGTTTTCGATCATCTGCCACCAGCGGTAAGGGTAGGGATGATTTGGAGCGCCCTCGTACATAAAGCTGGTTGCGCCGTTGATTAACGGTGCATAGACTATGTAGCTGTGGCCGGTGATCCAGCCTGGATCGGCGGCACACCACCAGCGGTCTTCATCCTTGATATCGAATACATACTTCAGAGTGGTGTAGGTGTAAACCATGTAGCCACCATGCGTGTGGAGGACCCCCTTGGGAAGCCCGGTTGTGCCCGATGTATACAGGATGAACAACGGATCTTCAGCGTCCATTGACTCAGTGTGACTTAATGGGCTTGCGATCGGCAAACTCATCAAGTCCTCATACCAGTAGTCACGCCCGGCTTCCATGTAAATATCCTGTTCGGTGCGTTTGACTACAATACATGATTCAATGGTTGGCTGGCGGGCTATAGCCTCGTCTGCAATATCTTTGAGATGCACAATTTTGCCACGCAGATAACCACCATCTGCGGTGATTAATACCCGGCTTTGGGCGTCTTCGATGCGCTCGGCTAGTGCCTCAACGCTAAAGCCACCATATACGACACTATGCGGGGCGCCGATCTTGGCGCAAGCCAGCATGGCGATAACCTGCTCGGGAATGCGCGGCAAATAAATGGTGACAATATCCCCCTTTTTGACGCCCATGCTGCGCAATACGTTCGCAAACTTGCACACCTCCCGGTTGAGCGCATAATAGGAATAAGAGCGTTTATCGCCCGGTTCGCCAACCCAGATCAGGGCCAATTTATTTTTGCGGTAGGTGTTCAGATGGCGATCAAGCGCGTTGTGGACGATATTGGTTTTACCTCCCACAAACCACTTGAAGAAGGGCGGGTTATCATCATCCAAGACCTTGTCCCACCTCTCGTACCATTCCAACTCCTCGGCTCGCTCAGCCCAGAAGCCCTCTGGGTCATCGAGCGACTGCTGGTAAAGTTTATTGTATTCCTTGATGTGAGCGGATTCGACTACATTTGGAGGGGGATAATAAACATCGCCTTCTAACTCGGCTTGGCTTTTTGCTGGCTGATCCATGTGTCTCTCCTCTGGTCTTGCTGAATGGAAAAATAGGTTAAGGTATATACCCGGACGTTATCTAAGATTTTACGGTCTTGTGCGGCTGTTGTCAACTATATTATGTCTAATTTGGGGCAATTCACCCTTGACAAATATACTGGATAGACTAAAATAATATTTAGCTAAGACTAAATATATCCTGGATAGCAGGATTGAAGACTGCTTATTCGATCAACACTTGTCCTGGATCATTATGTGGTCGAACATAGATATGTTATTGGACAGCAAGGAGAACAACGCATGAAAGTAAACAGAAAACTGGTTTCTCGCCGCGATTTTTTACGAGCGGGCAGCATGGGTATGGCCGGCCTGGTGGGATTGGCCGGTTTGCGTAGTTTATCTTCACCCACGGTCGTGTCCGCCGGAACAAATGATGAGCTACACACCGATCATGGTCACGGTGATGCCGGTGTGGTAGGTCAGGTAGACCATGCTGCGAACGGATTTAACCCCCTCGATCTTCTTTATGATTTTGATTACGGGGAAGTAGTAACAGAAAACGGCCGTACAGTGCGCCGCTGGAAAATCCTGGCGATGGATAAAGAAATCGAAATCGCGCCTGGTATCTACTTTCCAGGCTGGGTGTACGGCAGCCAAACCTCAGCCGCTTCGCAACGTGCCGGTCATATCATCGGCCAATGCCCGGGGCCAACCTTGCGTTGTATTGAAGGGGATCGCCTGCAGATTGAATTTATCAACGCTAGCACCCATCCACATACGATCCACTTTCATGGAATCCATTCTGCCTTCATGGACGGCATTCCGGGGGTTGGTCGTGGCAACATCAATCCTGGTGAATCCTTTGTGTACGAGTTTGATGCTAAGCCGTTTGGTTGCCATCTGTACCATTGCCACTCTTTCCCGTTGAAGCGGCACATACATAAAGGGTTGTATGGCGCATTCATTGTAGATCCCGATCCAGAGAAGTACAACGGTGAAGAGAGGGATGTCGCCAAAACACGTCATCACCCATACCCTGAAAACGCTAATGTGAATGAGATGGTGATGATGATGAATGGCTTTGATACCAATTTTGATGGTGATAACGAGGTATATGCTGTCAACTCGATTGCCTTCGCCTATGGCATGAACACCCCAATTGTTATCAAACGTGACCAGTTACAGCGCATCTACCTGGTAAACATCACAGAATTTGATCCCATCAACTCATTGCACATTCATGCCAATTTCTTTGATTATTACGATCACGGCACAACGCTCATACCAACGCTGGAGACAATAGACACAGTTATGCAGTGCCAGGCGCAGCGCGGCATTGTCGAATTTTCATTCGCCGATTTTGAGCCTGGATTATATATGTTCCACGCGCATCAGAGCGAGTTTGCCGAATTAGGCTGGATGGGTTTCTTTGAGGTTCAGGAATAGGAGGTTAGTTTTATGACACAGACGGTATCCACTTCGACCAATCGTATTCCCAAATGGGTTTTAGCCCTTTTTCCCATTGTTATTCTCATAGGGCTGATTTTCTTGTTCATCGCCGTTGACCCGCTTTCGTTTTTTACCGGGGACTTTCCACCGTTGGAGGAGCTAACCATTCGGCGAGTGACATTCCCGGAAAACGGCCGTATCCAACTAAACATCATCAATGGCGGACCTGATGCGGTGACAATTGCTCAGGTATTAGTAGACGATGCTTACTGGCAGTACCAGATCACACCAGGCAACACCCTGGAGCGATTGCAACAAGCCACGATTTCATTGAATTATCCCTGGGTTGATGGTGAACCGTTACCTATAGTGCTTGTCTCCTCCACAGGGACCACCTTTGAATCCGAAGTAGATGTTTCCGTATTGTCGCCGCAGAGTAGCACAGCTTCATTTGCAGCTTATGGTCTACTGGGCATTTATGTCGGCGTCATTCCCGTGGCGTTGGGGATGCTCTGGTATCCCTTCATGCGCCGCGTCGATCAGAAATGGATCAATTCCTTCCTGGCTCTGACTATTGGTCTGCTGGTCTTCCTGTTTGTGGACACGATTCTGGAAGCAGTGGAAATTTCAGGAGCATTGCCTGGTGTTTTCCAGGGTATTCCAGTAGTAGTCTTTGGCACGTTGTTTAGTTTGGGCATACTGCTCACCGTCAGCCAGCGTCGTGGTGGATCGCCCGTAGCAGTTGCTACCTTTATGGCCTTGGGAATTGGGCTGCACAACTTCGGCGAGGGGCTGGCGATAGGTGCTGCATTTGCCACTGGTGCAGCGGCGTTAGGTTCATTCTTGGTTATTGGCTTTACATTACATAACGTCACAGAGGGGGTGGGGATTGCCGCCCCGCTAACCAAAGAGCAGCCTAAATTGAGCACTTTCATATTGCTTGCATTACTGGCCGGTACACCAGCAATATTGGGCACGTGGATTGGCGGTTTTGCCTTTAATCCGTTCCTAGCAGTTTTGTTCCTCAGCCTTGGTGCGGGCGCGATTCTGCAAGTCATCTGGGAGGTAGGCAAGCTCTTGAGGCGTGATGCACAACGAACCAACCAGTCGGCTGTTTCCTGGCTAAACTTTTCCGGGTTGACTGCCGGTATTTTAATCATGTACGTGACAGCCTTTTTAGTGAAGTTTTAGTTGTTAGTGCCAAGGTGACAATCTGTCGTGTACAGGGCTTGGCTATGGATAGGCTCTACACCTGTTTTTCGGATAACTCCCGAGTCGTAGGATGTATTTTAAAATAAGGTAACTTACGATCACTCACTTAAGACAAATGTCACTAGACGATGACTTTATTAATGAATAAAATTAATTCATACGAAAAGATTTTTTAGTCTCACCAAAATAAAAGGTAATTATGCGTGAAAACCTAACCCAAGCCACAGAAGA
>DAOVXM010000448.1 GCA_030636125.1 Chloroflexota bacterium
GGAGCAGCAGCTTATAGCACCTATGAGGCTTACCCAACGCTCGGAGTCGGTGTGGGCAACTATGCACTTTATTTCCAAGAGATGCTTCCAGATGAGCCTATTGCAACCACCCCGGAGCTATTAAGATTAGTCACCCCGGAGGCCGGTCGCAATCGGTTGATCACCCCCAAAAACTTCTATGTGCGGATTCTGGCAGAAACTGGTTTAGTGGGAGCGGCCGCCTTTGTCGCTTATCTGGTGGCCATATTGGGATGTGCGTTGTTCCTATGGACCGCACCTGAAAGGGAGCACAAGTTCTGGGGAAAAGCTGGATTGCTTGGGCTGTTTGCATTTGGATTGACAGCCTTTTCCTTTGATTCTTTCGCCATTCCGAATATGTGGGTTGTATTTGGTTTGATCACATCAGCCGCGTGGATATTTAACCGCCTCGACTTCTCGGCAGAAATATCCACTGCCAAAACTTTATCACAGGAAACATCATGAATCGTTCTTGGATCATCCTTGGCATCATTCTGGTGGTCGCCTTACTGATTATTTGCTGTATAACCACTTCCGTCATCGTAGGCGCATCATCACTATTAATCAGAAACACTCAGCCTGTGACTGACAACCCGATCGGATTAAACGAGACTGCTACCAACACTCCCGTGGTCATCCGCCCAACCAATCAGGCTACCCCAAGTTCGCCCGCCACGATAAATCCTACTGCCGCACCAACCAGCCCAGTCGAAAAAACCGATCACCAGGAGAAAAACCCCGCCCTCACCTTGCGGACTCTGAGCGATACAATCGCACCAATTAATGACCCTGCTGACATAGCGCGTCGTTTACAGGGCAAGACCGATATCCCTCCAACCCTGGAACCACCTGAATATCTACCTGCTATAGGAGATCGAGAGATATTCTGGGCGACCAACACCGATACCAATGAAAACTTCCAAGTTTCAGCCACCTTAAGTTACATCACTGATCACGCCTACTTCTGGATCGAGGAGGGTGTCGTTTACAAAGCAAAAGACCTGCAAGACCTGGTTGAGACCTTTGAGCAGCAAATCTATCCTACTAACCGCGAATTCTTCGGTAGTGAATGGTCACCTGGCATTGATGGAGACCCTCATCTTTATATACTCTACGCTAGCGGCTTAGGTGGCAACATTGCCGGCTATTTCTCTTCAAATGACTCCTTAAATCCTTTGATACAGGAATACTCTAACGGACACGAAATGTTTGTATTGAACGCGGATCAAGTCTCCTTGCGTGAAGAATTCACTTACGGAGTTCTGGCTCACGAATTTCAGCATATGATTCACTGGTACCGCGATCGCAATGAGACATCCTGGTTAAATGAGGGCTTTTCCGATCTGGCCATGTTCCTAAACGGGTATGATATTGGAGGTCATGATTTCATCTTTGCTCAAAATCCAGACCTGCAATTAAATGACTGGCCCAATGATCCATCCCAGACCACGCCACACTATGGGGCCTCATTCTTATTTACGACCTATTTTCTTGACCGTTTCGGGTATGAGGCCACTCAAGCCCTGGTATCCCATTCTGCTAATGGAATGGACAGTATCGATAACGTATTAAAAGATATTGGCGCGACAGACCCCCTCACTGGGTCGACTATCGACGCAGACGATGTCTTCGCGGATTGGGTGCTTGCCTCTTACTTACAAAATGGTAGCATTGCAGATGGTCGTTATACCTATCAAAATTACACCAACGCTCCCCAAACCGTAGAAACAGAGACAATCCACTCCTGTGAAGCAGATTTGCTCACGCGCGATGTGCGTCAATACGGGGCTGATCACATCCGCATAAAATGTAATGGCGATTACACCCTGCATTTTGAGGGCTCCACTCAGGTTAGCGTATTGCCCGCAGATCCTTATTCAGGCTCATATGCATATTGGTCAAACAAAGGCGATGAGTCCGATATGACCCTGACAAGGACGTTTGATTTCAGCAACCATGATGGTCCGCTCACCCTCTCGTACTGGACCTGGTTTGACATAGAGGAGGACTGGGACTACCTTTATTTAGAAGCTACACTGGATGATGAAAATTGGCAAATACTCAACACACCATCCGGCACAGCGAAGAATCCCGTTGGAGCTAACTATGGGTGGGGCTACACCGGTATCAGTGGCAATGGTCCAAATTGGATTAAAGAAGATATCGACATTTCTCAATTTGCCGGGCAGGAGGTTCAGCTACGCTTTGAGTACGTCACAGATGCCGCGGTTAATGGAGAGGGATTGCTCCTAGACGACATTTCCATCCCTGAAATTGGCTACTTCACAGATTTTGAAGACGATGATGGGGGCTGGGAAGCAGACGGTTTCGTACGCATCCAAAACATCCTGCCCCAAGATTTCCGTGTAGCATTGATCTCTCAAGGACGAACCACAACTGTAGAACATATACCGCTCAGTGCCGACAATGCCTCAGATATCCCCCTAAGTTTTGGGAATGGTATTAACGAAGTTGTTCTAGTCGTATCCGGAACAACTCGCTTTACCCGCCAGCCTGCTGCCTACCGTTTTCATTTTTCTCCAAGCGAATAATTTTGCCCTACACATTGACAATCTAACGGTTTACATCCTGGTCATCTGTATATCAATTAGAAGTTAACCAGCTGACGTGGTGAGGGTTCTAAAATAGGGGGCGCGGGATTCTCTCACACTCCCAATTTCAGGAGTATTTCTCGCAGAATGGCGTAAGCCCCATCAATATAAACCAACTTTATGAATCAAAAGGCCGGGCACAGTCGAGTATAAAGTCAACTGTCCCGGCCTTTGCGTTTTCAGGAACTAGTACACATCCCCACCCGGTTTTTGCGGGGAACGCAACGCTGTGAGCTGTTGCTCCAGCTCCGCTCTGCGCTCGGAGGATGCCCGCTTGACCTCTTCCTGGATGGTTATCACCTGCTCCTGGATTTGGGAACGAAGCGTCTCACCCGATGATGGAGCGAACAATAAAGCAAACAATGCACCCACCACAGCTCCTATGAGTGCGCCTGATATAAAGTTAATTACGCGTCGCATGACGACCTCCTCTTTTTTGTTTATCACATTTGACGGAACACTAGTGCAGTTGGGCCTAAATGCATCGGCGGTTACTGTTATCTCCTGCCCAACTGCTTAAAGTGTTGCGCCATTATTACCAAACTATCGAGTAACTTTCGCCGCGCAACACTATATATCGACCCCGATAATAACAATCGGGCGACCACGCAGGTGGCTGAGAAAGATCACTTTCTCAGCTTCGCCTTTTAAAC
>DAOVXM010000330.1 GCA_030636125.1 Chloroflexota bacterium
AGCGTATAACGAATTAGGGGAATTTGAGAAATCCATCCTCCACGGTCGCCGCTGGCTGGCGATGGATCCACTGCGCGAAGAAGCCCACCGTGCGTTGATGAAAACCTATGAGTGGTCTGGTCAACACGCGCTCGCGTTGCGGCAGTATCGCGAGTGTGTGCGGGTTCTCGAACGGGAATTGGGCGTGCCCCCATTGGAGGAGACCACTCAAATTTACCAGGCGATTTTAGAAAATAGGCTCAACCCACCGAGCAGCGTGCTGCAAGACCTTCCCAAGCAGACCCAACCGCGCTCAACCGGAGAACCACTATCTGAGCACCCAAGCCCCTCTTACCCACTGGTTGGCCGGAGCGAAGAATGGGAATTGCTGATGAGAGAATACGCCGCTGCCAGACCGGATGGTCACGTCTGTTTTATTGTTGGAGAAGTCGGGGTTGGGAAGACGCGCCTGGCAGAGGATTTTCTCAATCAGTTGCGCCAACAGGGGGTTAAGATATTCGAAGCACACTGCTACCAGGGAGAAGCAAATCTGGCCTTTGGCCCCATAATGGCAGGCTTAAACACTCTGCTCAACCAGGTAGAGAACATAGAGCAGCTGAAAAATGTACCTGAGCATTGGTTGAGCGAAGCCGCCCGGCTGATGCCAGAGATCAACGCATTAGCCCCTGAAGTAAAACCTGCCTTACCTATGGATGGACCTGGGGCGCAGGTGCGTTTCTTTGAAGGTCTGCGCCAGGTTCTAAATCACGTATTAGAAGGTGTTTCGCCGGGTGTAATATTCCTGGATGATCTACAGTGGGCTGATTCTGCGTCTTTGTATTGGTTGACCTATTTAATTCGCCGCTTGCAAGGTACCGGATTATTCATCCTGGTTACCGTTCGCGATGATGTGCTCCCCCTCGATCACCCGTTGCAGCAGCTCTTTGATGAAGCCAACAGAGTTGGGGTTGGGATGCGCCTACAGCTCAACCGTCTCGGGGCGAGTGATGTGATTGAACTGGTGCGTTCTACTAAGGGGTTGTCACAGGACCTGCCCCTGGAGTTCTCCGAACGGCTGTACCAGGAGAGCGAGGGTTTGCCGCTGATCGCTGTGGAATACCTGGAGGGGATCATCCAAAGAGGAGAACAGGGTCAGGAAATCACATGGGTCACCCCCGGCGGCGTACAGGATGTTCTGCATGCCCGTCTCTCAGGCGTTAATGAGACCGCCACCCAACTGCTTACCACAGCCGCGGTCCTCGGGCGCTCCTTTGATTTCAGCACCTTGCAGGAAGTCAGCGGTCGCAGCGAAGCGGAGACCCTTAGTGGTTTAGAAAGGCTTTTGGGGCACGGCTTGATCCTCGAACGGGCAGAAGGTGATTGGGAATCTGAGGTCTTCTACGATTTCACCCATGATAAATTGCGTGAATTGGTCTATGAGAATGCGAGCCTCACCCGCCGCCGGTTGCTGCATCGGCGGGTCGCTGAATCCTTATCCAACCAGCTGCGCGGCCGGAGCGAGCCGGGCAATCTGGCCAGTCTCATCGCGCACCATTATGAGTTAGCCGGGCAGGATGTCGTCGCCGCGGATTACTATAAACAAGCCGGCGAACACGCCCGCGCCTTATACGCCAACGCGGAAGCGCTCAGCTTTTTCCAGTCCGCACTGGCCGCTGGTTATCCCGAGTCGTCTGAGCTGTATGAGGCCATTGGCGATCTGCAGATACTTCAAGGCGAATATAGTGCCGCTATCAGCAGCTACGAGACGGCAGCGGCGCTCTGCAGGCCAGAATGTCTTTCCCGGTTAGAGCATAAGCTGGGAAATGCTCACCACCGGCGCGGCGATTGGGAACTGGCAGAACAGCATTATAAGTTCGCCCTGGATGAGATGGAGAATGGTGATGATCCAGCAGCACGCTCTAGCATCTACACCGCAATGAGTCGCAACGCCTTCCAACATGGGAACCCCGAAGGAGCACTGGAAAGGGCTCACAGAGCGCTTGACCTGGCGGAAACCAGCGCAGACCTGCCCGCGCTCGCACAGGCACATAATATCCTGGGTATGCTCGCCCGCGGTGGTGGCGATTACGATCAAGCCATCCACCAGCTAACCCAAAGCCTGGTTATCGCTGAGGAATTGAAAGGACTGGGCAGCCGGATTGCGGCTCTCAACAACCTGGCTCTCGTTTACCGAGACGCCGGAGATATCGATCAGGCGCTCGCACATAACCAGGCTGCCTTGGAATTGTGCCGTCAGCAAGGTGATCGCCACCGTGAAGCTGCCCTGCTCAACAACCATGCAGATTTACTTCATGTTTCCGGGCGCGAAGATGAGGCCTTGGATTATCTCAGGCAAGCAGTAGTCATCTTCGCCGATATCGGCCTGGAAGCGGGAAGTATGAAACCGGAGATATGGAAGCTGGTCGAGTGGTAACCCTGGCAACCCACTATATAAACCACACTGGCTCATACTCCATCAAGCGATTAATTTGAAAGTAGCCTGGATGGTGTGCTAATTATCTGTGGATGGGGTTCGAATAAGCACCCCCAGTGCAGTGTCATCCACCAGCGGAGCATCTCCACTAAACACCCTGATATCCGTGAGCACAGCTGTGACCAGTTCTTCCGCCGGGTCTCCGAGATGGTTTTTTACCGAATTAACCAATCCATCTTCATCGAAAAACGAACCCTGGATGTTTTGAGTTTCCGTAACACCATCCGTGTAGATAACCAACATTTCATCGCCTGCCAACTCAATCACTCCCTGTTCACTGACTTCGTCCGCGAATAACCCCAACGGTTTGCCGGTGTATTCCAGCTTGTGAACCACTTCGCCAGTGTGTGAGTTGATCACGAGTGGAGGTACATGTCCTGCATTTGCATATATCAATCGCCCAGTTGCTGGATCGAGTACCGCATAGAAGACGGTCACAAATTGGTTGGCACTGGTATCCTCTGTAATGCGGTTATTGACGGAAGTCAAGACCATTTCGGGGTGTGAAGGGAAATCGCTGGCATAGGTGCGCATCAGGCTCCAACTTAGAGCCATGAATAGCGCCGCTGCCACGCCTTTATCCACCACATCCGCGATCAAAATTCCGTAATAACCGCGCGGTAGGGATATCACATCATAAAAATCTCCGGATGTCTCTCGAGCGGATTGCATTTTCATGTTGAGCTGCCAGCCAGTGATATCTGGTAATTCCTGGGGGAAAAAGCTCTTTTGCACATTTCCCGCCAAGACCAATTCCTGGGACATCTTTCGATTAGCGCTTTCCAGTTGTTCCTGCAGTGTTCGCAGAGCCAAGTGAGTCTCAACTCGAGCCAATACTTCTTCGATATGAAATGGTTTGGTGATGTAGTCCACACCGCCCACGGTGAAGGCTTTCACCTTATCTTGGATGGCATCCAGGGCGCTGATAAAAATGATCGGGATATCTTTTGTGCGCTCATCGTCCTTGAGTCGCGCGCAGACCTGATAGCCATCCAGATCGGGCATCCTGATGTCAAGCAACACCAGGTCCGGTGGTTTTGTTTGAGCCGCGGCCAACGCCAGCCGACCGTCGGGAACCGGACGAACTTGATAGCCCTGTTCACCAAGCATTTGGGACAGCAATCGTAAATTAGCCGGTGTGTCATCAACGATGAGGATATCCCCCTTCGAGTTGCTTTGCGTAGTCTCCGTTTGAGAATTGGATATTTCCTGGATCATCCTTCTTCTCCTGCCTTATCGATTACCATCAACAATCTTTTATACTCAAAATTGCGGGCTAGCTCAGCCAGCAGCCCAGCCAGTGCAGGATTTTGAAGGGCCATCTGATCGATCAATTCGAGGATCCGGTTTAGATCCGCTTCTATGGTTGCAGCGCGCAGATCGACCAACATGCTGGCAGGCACCTCAGCTAATGCTCCTGTTAATTGAACATCCTGTCGTGCATCAGAGAAGTCAAACGACCCTGGTGGTAATTCGACCGTTTCATAATTGAATCGTACCCCAAGGTGTTTGGCCAATATATCAAAGATTTCTTCCTCCCGAAAAGGCTTACGAACGAAATCATCACAACCTTCTAATTGCACTTTCTCGCGTTCCTCTTCGAAAGCTGATGCTGTGAGAGCGATTATCACTGTGGCCTGGCCCTTTGAGGAGGCCTTGATCTGCCTGGTGGCCTGATGCCCGTCCATAATTGGCATCCGCATATCCATCCAGATCAAGTGTGGAGCCCAATCCTGCCAGATCTGGACGGCCTCCTGTCCATTAGCAGCTTCTTTGATCTTAAAACCCAGCGGCTCCAATAACTTCACCAGCAGCTGCCGGTTCATCTC
>DAOVXM010000456.1 GCA_030636125.1 Chloroflexota bacterium
CCATCGTCCAACTGAAGACTCTTATCCGCCATCGTTTTCCTCCTTATCGTTATAACTCAATGTGTTCGCTTGCGAAACTTCTGATAATTTAGCGAAGTTTCAAATACCCATCATGTTTTAGCGAATACCTCTGGTTAAGTGTTTAATTACTCAGATCAGGATCTACAGCGCAAATTGACAAATTGTGCAGAACTGTTCACAAGCGTCAAAACCCCCACATCCAATACCTCACCAAGGTAAATCCCAAAGAGCCAGAATATATATGTCCGAAGGTGGATTATAATCAATTCTGGTATTATAACTGATTCCAGACTCTCCGAGAAATAGAAATCCGAAAACAACCTGACATTATTGATGGATGACATAAGCAACGCTAATCCCTTCGATACGATCGCCCCTTACCTGCCAACCCGACTTGCCAGGTACTTAACTCCTGAAATGGAGTTAGTGGAGGCCATGACGATATCAACCCATCTGCAATCCGTTCGGGAAGTCCTCTCCACCTATTTGCCACGTTATTTAGTAGGATCGATAAACCAAGATCCCCAACCCGGCAAGGTAAGCGGCGGATTTAAGTATGGCGCGGTCTTGTTTGCCGATGTGTCTGGATTTACCGCCATTTCGGAGAAGCTGTCCGTTCTGGGCAAGGAGGGTGCTGAAGAAGTCACCGGCATTGTCAACGACTATTTCACCGCCATGTTGGATATTAACGACAGCTATGGGGGAGATTTGCTTAAATTCGGTGGGGATGCGCTGTTAATCTTCTTCGAGGGGGATTTGGGATCCAACCGCGCCCTGGCTACTGGGACAGCGATGCAGAAAGCCATGCATCGCTTCACCCGGGTGAAAACATCTCAAGGGGTTTTCCCGCTACGCATGAAAATCGGTATGGCTTGTGGTCCTATCTTCCTGGCCAGCCTCGGCACTCCTGAAAGCATGGATCACGCCGTAATGGGAAGCACTTTATCCAATATGGCTGGGGCAGAGCATCACGCCTCTGCAGGAGAGATCGTTGTAGACGACGCCGTTCGTTTGGGGACTCACAAATTCGCCAGTTATACACCAGCCGGCGGTGGTTATTGGAAGCTGGAAAATTTAAATAAATCGCTGAAACCCTCTCGCAGACATCAGAGTGGTGTCTCCTCAGGACCTCCAAATATCGGATATGATGCCTCCATCCTGTTCCAAAATATGGCCAGGGATGCAGAAATCATCACCGGGTTGAGACCCTTTGTGCCGGAGGAGCTATTTTCTCGCATTATCAATGACCCCCAGCGGATACCCGCATACGGTTCCCACCGCCCGGTAACGGTGACCTTTACCAATTTTCTTGGTATCGATGAGATTATCGATACCCTGGGACCTTCATACCAAGATTCGATCACCGCAATATTGAATAGCCATTTCGTGACGATGAGCGAGGTGATAACTCGCTTCGGCGGCACTGTAAACCGCCTGGATGCATATTCAGTCGGCCACCGCATCCTGGCCCTGTTTGGTGCGCTGCAAGCCCATGAGGACGACCCGCAGCGAGCGGTACGCGCCGCCCTGGCGATGAACAAGGCACTACAGGAGGTCAACCAGCAGACCAGCGACATCCTGGCAAACATCCCTGAATATAAGGATAAGCTCCAATCTGCACCGCTTAAGCAGCGTGTGGGCGTCAACAGCGGTTTTGTCTTTGCCGGGAATACAGGCTCGAAAACCAGGCGCGAGTATACCGTCATGGGTGACCAGGTGAACCTGACCGCGCGCCTGATGGGAATCGCCCAGGAAGGCGAGGTGCTGATTGGCCAGAGCACCGCCCGGCAAACAGAAGAGACCTTCATACTGGATGAGAAAGAGGCGGTCAAGGTAAAAGGCAAAACCGAACCTGTGCGGAATTTCGCCGTCAATGGGGTCAGGGAACGCGTACATTGGAAAACCAGGTTGGCCTCCAGCCCAATCGTCGGGCGGGACAGGGAATTAGATCTTGGTCGAGCATCCGTCGAAAGAGCGATAAATGGTGAAGCGTGCGTGCTTGTGATCAGCGGCGTATCCGGTCTTGGCAAAACTCGCCTGGCAGAAGAGCTGGCCTGGTATGGGGATTCCAAAGGGATGGATTTGCTGGTCGGCACCTGCCTTTCTTATGGCAAGACCATGACCTACCACCCCTGGGCCGAAGTGCTGCGCGAGTTGTTCGGCATTAGTATGACAGACCAGAGCCAAGATACCAGCGCCCGCATCCAAGCCGTCCAACACGCGATGGCAGCTATCGATGAAGGACCGTGGACTCCGGTGATCGGGACAGTCCTGGGATTGGAGGTCGAGGATAATGACCTGACGCGCGACCTGGATCCCAAGCTGCGCCGGCAGCGCGTGCTGGACCTGACGGTTAAACTGATCAAAGCGCGCGCCCAGACAAAGCCCTTGATGCTGGTGATTGAGGATGCCCACTGGGCTGACCCTGCCTCGATGGACTTGATTGACTATATGGCGCGTAATATCGCCGGTCAGCCGATGCTCTTGATGTTGCCCCATCGCCCGGATACCGGTTTACCGGATTGGACCTCCTACCCGCATGCCGTTGACATGGAACTGGTTGATCTAACTGAGGATTACTGCAAGCAGATCATCGACGATATGCTGAGCGGCATCCAACTGCCTGATGCGATGTACGAGATCATCCTCAGTCGGGGCTGTGGCAATCCTTTCTTCATCGGCGAAGTGGTGCGCGCCCTGATCGACGCCGGCGCTTTGGAAAGGGATGAGCGCGGCGCTTTCCACGTTATCCAGGATATGTCCCAGGTGGAGCTGCCCGACACGATCCACGGGGTGATCATCAGCCGCATCGACCGACTGATCGCGGCTGACCGGCGCATCCTGCAGGTGGCTTCGGTAGTTGGGCGGGTATTTGCCTACCAAACATTGGACGGCGTTTACCCCTACGAGGATTTAAAGACCGCCCTGCTTGAGCGATTGAATTACTTGAATGAATTAGGCTTGACCGAGATCCAGGTCATCGAAACCGAGCTCTATCGCTTTTTGCATCTCACCACCCGCGAAGTGGTTTACGAAGGTCTGCCCTTCGAGCAGCGCCGTTCGCTGCACCGGGAGATCGGGGGTCATATAGAAGAAGTCTTTAGGGAAAATTTAAGCGAACAAACCAGCCTGCTGGCATACCATTACTACGAAGGACAGG
>DAOVXM010000191.1 GCA_030636125.1 Chloroflexota bacterium
CCATTGGTCAGGAGTGTGAGTTCAGATTGGTGTAAGAAAGGCACTAAACTAGATGTGGTAGTACCTGCCTCGATGATAATACTATCCCCGTCGCTAACCAAATTTTGGGCCGCGTAACGGCCGATGATGGTTTTTTGATCGTAGTGAGGATCCAGCAGGGGATCGAAATTTGGGAATGTCACTTGTGCAGGGTCTGTATCAATTTCAGTTGCGAGTGCGCCCCCTCTTACACGCCGGAGCAATCCTTTACTCTCAAGTTCGGATAGATCTCGCCAGATGGTCATATTTGACACATCAAGGTTTTGGCAAAGATCGGCTATGGTTACAACTCTCTTCTTATCTAATTTACTTAAGATATATTGGAGGCGCTGTTCTTTTAACATCTTTTCCAGGCATTCCTTATCCGGTCCATACTCAGTTATATAACAAATTATATCATAATTTCCATTAATATTTCAGCTTATAACGCATTATACTTGACAAATGATAGTCCTTGTTGTATATTGTTGACGTTATGGCGTGTACCCGCATCAGAACCAAACTTAAAAAGGTAACTGCTCAGGCTAAAGCCCTCGCAGAGGGAGACCCACATATATAAAGGAGAACAACTATCCCCGTTACGCAGGTCTTAACGATGATATCATTCAGAGTAATTTGCGGAATGAATTTAAAAATAAATCTGGTGTCAAAACCGCAAATTACTTTAAGCAAATGCCTGATTGGCGTTTTTATATTCAAGTTAATTTCCGGCTTTTGCAAGGAGGTAATAGTATGACATATAGCTTAAATAGTAAAACGATCACCCATAAGCAACTTGCCAAGACCATCGACCACTCATTGCTCAGTCCAGAAATGACCGAGTCAGAGGTGATCGCCGGGTGCGAACTTGCTAAACAGTACGACGTGGCCTCCGTATGTGTTAAACCCTGTCACGTCGTCTTGGCAGTTGAGCAGCTCGAGGGAACAGATGTTGCCGTTGGGACAGTAGTAGGCTTTCCCCATGGGAGCAGCACTACTGCGATCAAGGTGGCTGAAGCGCAAGATGCGATCGCCAACGGCGCAGTCGAACTCGATATGGTGCTAAATATCGGTGAGCTACGCTCGGGGAATGCTGATTATGTGCGCGAGGATATACGCGCTGTCGTCGAAGCCGCTAAAGGAAAAGCTCTGGTTAAAGTAATCCTCGAAAATGCCTACCTCACTGACGATGAGAAAGTGCTCGCCTGTCAGCTCGTTGAAGAGGCGGGAGCGGATTTCGTTAAGACTTCATCAGGATATGCGTCGGGTGGGGCAACCCTGGATGACCTCAAATTGATGAGAGCTTCTGTTGGACCGCAAGTCCAGGTTAAGGCGGCCGGGGGTGTGCGTAGCCTGGATGCGATCCTCGACGTGATCGATGTAGGAACTACTCGTGTGGGTGCTACAGCTACCGCAACTATATTGGATGACTTCAAGAAGCGCAAGGGCATCGAGTAGGAGGAAAAAAAGATGGGTTTAGAAAAAGATCTGAAAGTTGGGGTTGTCGGCGCTGGCTTTATTGGACCGGCTCATATAGAAGCATTGCGAAGGTTGGGTATAGAAGTCGTCGGTCTGTGTGATGCTACTCCGGAGCTGGCGGCTGAGAAAGCAAAAGATTTGCGCCTGGCAAGGGCCTATGCTTCTTTCGATGCTATGATTGCGGATCCGGCACTTGATGTGATCCATATCACTTCGCCAAATTATATGCACTACCCACAGGCCAAAGCCGCTTTAGAGGCTGGGAAACATGTTGTGTGCGAGAAACCTCTCGGTATGACCACAGAGGAAACGGCCGAGTTGGTAAAACTTGCTAAAGAAAAACGACTTGTTAACGCAGTTAACTTCAACATCCGTTTCTACCCATTGGCACAACAAGCGCGGGCGATGGTGCAAGCCATGGAGCTTGGCGATGTTTATATCGTCCAGGGCTCATATTTACAGGACTGGCTCTTGTTCCCAACGGACTGGAATTGGCGCCTGGAACCAGATTTGGGTGGCGATATGCGCGCCGTGGCGGACATCGGCTCTCACTGGCTCGATTTGATCCACTATATCACCGGGCTCAAGGTCGTCTCCGTCTTTGCTGACTTCAAGACTTTCCTACCAGTTCGTAGCAAACCGACTCAGGAGCTCGAAACATTTGGAGGTAAACTTGGGACTTCGGTTGAGTACATCGAGCAACCTATCCACACCGAGGACTATGCCACGGTTTTGATGCACTTCGATAGCGGAGCGCGCGGCGTGATGACGGTTTCCCAAGTCAGCGCAGGCCGTAAGAACCGCCTGTACTACGAGATCGATGGTTCCAAGTCCGCCATGGTCTGGGATTCCCAGCGTCCCAATGAACTGTGGGTCGGTCATCGTGATCGTCCCAACGAGGTATTGTTAAAGGATCCGTCGCTGCTTGCGCCCGAGGCTCAGCAGTTCGCATCATACCCCGGCGGGCACAACGAGGGCTTCCCCGATACTTTCAAGCAGTTGTACTTCGCATTTTACAGTTACCTGGAAGCCGGAGATTTCAACGCTAAACCGGTGTTCGCTACCTTCGAGGACGGCCATTACGAACTGGTGCTGGGCGAGGCAATCTTCCGCAGTGCTAAGGAAGGTCGTTGGGTTGATGTGGAATAAAAACGGGACGGATATTCTCATAGATAAAACAAGGAGTAAAAAATGAAACTTGGATTGATGACTGCGGCATTGCCGGCTCTCTCATTAGAGCAATTGGCAGCCTGGGCTTCAGAGAACGGCTTTGAAATGTTGGAGATCGCTTGCTGGCCACCTGGCCAAGCAGAACGCCGTTATGCTGGAGTTATGCATATCGATGTGACCGAGTTTGATGCGGCGAAGGCTGAAGAAGTCCATGCGATCATGGACAAATATGGGCTGGAGATATCCTCACTGGGTTATTACCCGAATCCATTACACCCCGATCCGGCTCACCGGGAGATGGTGGTAAACCACCTTAAGAAAGTTATCCTCGCGGCTGAAATATTGGAAGTGTCCATTGTGGGCACCTTCGTCGGTCGCGATAAGGAGAAAAATTTAGAGGACAACTGGGATGGTTTCAAGCAAGTCTGGACTCCCATCGTCAAGTTCGCCGCAGAGCACAACGTAAAGATAGCCATAGAAAACTGCCCGATGATTTTCTCCAATGACGAATGGCCGGGCGGAAATAACCTGGCTATTTCACCCTCAGTTTGGCGGAAGATGTTTGAGATCATCCCCGATGAGAACTTTGGGCTGAATCTGGATCCGTCTCACCTGATCTGGCAGTTCATCGATTATGTCCGGGCTGTATATGATTTTGGAGACCGCATTTTCCATGTGCATGCCAAAGACCTGCGCATCGATTACGAGGGACTGTACCAGAATGGCGCTATGTCTCTCGGCATGGGCTGGCAGATTCCGCGCTTGCCCGGGTTGGGCGATGTGGATTGGAGCAAGTTTATCAGCGCACTGTATGGCGCAGGTTACGATTTTGTGATCAGTATCGAGCATGAGGATCGCGCCTTTGAAGAAACGGAAGAATTGGTCAAACGCGGTTTCCTGCTTTCACGGGATGTGTTGAGACCGTATATTAAGTAATTTGCGGAATGAATTTTAAAAAAATCTGGTGTCAAAACCGCAAATTACTTTTAGCAAATGCCGGGTTGGCGTTTTTATATTCAAGTTACTTTCCGGCATTTTGCATAAGTAGTTCTTCGCAATAAGTGGAATCACAGAAAGAGAGAATGAAATGAAACTCGGCATAATGAGTGCGGCTTTTCCAGAGATGTCGTTAGAAGATATAGCGACCTGGACGGCAGATAGTGGGTTTGAAATGTTGGAGATTGCCTGCTGGCCGGCCGGGGAGGGAATAGATCGTAAATATGGTGGTGTCGTACATATTGATGTAGACTCGCTGACACCCACAAAAGCGTCAGACATAAATGACATGATTTCCGAAAAGGAATTGGAGATTTCCTCCCTGGGGTACTACCCCAATCCTCTCCATCCTGACTTAGATCATCGGGATCATGTTATCAACCATCTAAAAAAAGTCATCGTCGGAGCTGAGACACTTGGTGTGGGCATTGTAGGCACCTTCGTTGGGCGAGCATGGAATCCAGAGATCACTGGAAGAGAGTGGCAAAAGGATATTGATTACAATTTCGATGAGTTTATGAAAGTCTGGCCCGGCATCGTAAATTTCGCGGCTGAACATAACGTGAAGATAGCAATCGAGCAATGTCCCATGCTCTGGGCCGACACTTGGCCAGGTGGGTCTAACTTGCCTCACTCGCCAGCTCTTTTACGGCGTATGTTCGAGGCATTGCCTGACGAGAACTTTGGCATCAATTTTGACCCTTCACATCTGATCTGGCAGCATATTGATTACATCCGCTTTATCTACGATCTCGGGGATCGTATCTTCCATGTGCATGCAAAGGATATGGCGATAGACGAGGATATGTTCTATCAGGATGGTATCTTGGGTTGTGGCTTCCGCTGGCAAATCCCTCGTTTGCCGGGGCAGGGTTTAATAAATTGGCAGAAGCTTATAACCGCTCTTTATGATGTGAACTATGACTTCGTCTTAAGTATTGAACACGAGGATGCGAATTGGGAAGGCACAGAAGAGCTGGTGAAGAGAGGTTTCTATCTAGCTCGCGATGTGCTTCGTCCATATATACATTAAACGATGAATATATACATTGGTATAGATCTGGGCGGTACCTTGCTGAAGGCAGCGTTAGTCGATACTGAAACCGGGGAGTTATCCGGGTTGAAGCAAATCCCCACATTAGCTCGCGAAGGCCATGATGCAGTCATGGCTCGTATGGCTGAACTAATCGAAGATGTCATCGCCTCCAGTTCTCTCTCGAAGTCGCAGATCAATGGGGTAGGCGTGGGAGTGCCTGGTGTGCTCGACCTTGAGCGTGGTTTGGTTTTGTTTTTGCCAAATTTGCCCGGTACATGGCCGAATGTACCCCTCCAGGAAACGATTGAGAGACAGGTGGGTTTGCCTACCCATTTGCTCAACGATGTGCGCTCGATGACTCTGGCCGAGTGGACCTTTGGGGCAGGTCGGGGAGTGGATACCATTGCCTGTTTTGCCATCGGCACAGGGATTGGGGGCGGGTTGGTCATCAATGGTCAGCTCCACCTAGGTATTGGAGGGACAGGTGGTGAACTCGGGCACCAGATCATCGATATGAATGGCCCGCCTTGTGGCTGCGGCAGTAAAGGTTGTTTAGAGGCTTTCGCCTCCGGCCCAGCCATCGCTGCCATGGGTATAAAAGCGGTCTTGCAAGGTCTTTCCACCAACATTGGCGAGCTTGTAGATCACGATCTGAACCGCATCACCCCCCGGATAATCGCGCAGGCAGCAGAAGCTGGCGATGCCATCGCCCAAGAGATTTATGAAACTGTGGGATTCTATATAGGTATCGCGGTTTCATCCATTCTGGCATCTGTAGGACCCCGCAAGGTTGTCATTGGAGGTGGTGTCGCCCAGGCTGGAGACTTGCTACTTGAGCCGATCCGCCGCACAGTCAAGGAACGAGTCTACATTATGCCGCGGGAGCGGATTGAGATCGTTCCGGCTGAATTGGGCCCTTATGCGGGGCTGGCCGGCGCTGCTTTGTGGGCCAAGATCAACCAAGAATCATAAAAAGGGAAACGCGCTGCCGGAAACGTTTACACTCGACGCGCGCCAGGCGACGACCTGCTATATTGATCAAAACCATTAAGGGGCGATAAGATGGTTTAGGGATGTGACCGACAATAATTACAGGAACGGATAGGCAGCGCCTAAAACAGTCGCTTGCCAGCCAAGTTGCGCTTTTTTTATGGTGACATTTTCTTGATAAAAGGCGCCCGCGTTCGA
>DAOVXM010000059.1 GCA_030636125.1 Chloroflexota bacterium
CCCAGCTCCCGCATGGCGAATTCGTGTAATTGGGCATACACCGGAACACGGTCCGGGATGCCGCTCATCGCGGTTTTTAAGCGCTGGGCGCCCTCTTGAAAGCTGGAATAATCTTTTTGATGAGGTAAAAGCATGCCTTAGCTCTCCTGGAATAAGGGTTTTGTCTGGGTGAGAAAAGTGATTTCTAAAGAGGTCGTTAGAATGCCCGTTCAGCCGACAGCCCGGGCGGCTGTCACCATATTGGTCATTTTCTCCAACACTGTGGCACGCTCCAGCATGCCCAGACCGCAGTCCGGAGCTACGATCAACCGGGTTGCGTCGATATGTTGCAAAGCCTCCGCCAGGCGAGCGGTAATCTCTTCCACTGGCTCGACCCTCGTCCTGGCAATCGCGATCACCCCAAAGATGACTTTGGTCGATTGGAAGCGCTCGAGAAGGGATAGATCATTATGTCGGTGGGCATCCTCGATCGAGACGGCGTGAACGCTCGAGGCCTCGAGCCCGTCTGACAACTGGAAATAGGCTAAAGGGTCGGCTTTGGGATAATCCTCGTTATTTACTTGATCGGGATAGCCGCAGCATATGTGGACCGCCCGTTTTACATTATCTGACACCCCATGGAAACAACGCTCGAGGTTGTCGATCCCAAAGGCTAAGGCTTTCTCTGGTTCGCGGGCGAAGACCGGTTCGTCGACCTGGATCCAGGCACAGCCAGCTTCGGCCAGGGCCTGGATTTCCTCGTTTAAAGCATCCGCCAGGTCGGCTCCCAGGCGTTTCTCGTCGCCATAATAGACATCAGCCACACTATCAGTGATCGTCATCGGCCCAGGGAGAGTTATTTTTACTGGGTGATCGGTTACGGATTGGGCAATTTGCCACTCCTGGGGTAGAAAACGCCCCCGAGCTTTTACCGCTCCTACAATGGTAGGCACTTCAGCGACCCATGACCCTGCCCGCATGGCTTTGCTGGTCAGGCGAGAAAAATCGATCCCATCCAGGTGACGGCAGTGATAATGGATATAATTTTCCCGCCGGATTTCACCATCGGTCGGCACATCTATACCGGCATTTACCTGGTCGAGCAGGGCTTCTTGAGTGCCCTTAACCAGAAGCGCCTCGATCTCCTCCGTGTGAGCATGGAGATATTCGTCGTAGGATCTGGTTGGATCGGGGAGGGAGGTGTTTTGAGCGCGGAACCAGTCCGGTGTAGGCACGTAGTGCGGTTTGGGATAGGAGCCAATTGTGGTGGTTAGAAGTGCCATGAAGTTTTCCTGATGCTTAGATTTCGGGCCCTCACCACTTCGAATGCGTAACTTTTATTATTAATTTCGACGATCTGTGAATCATTATACAATTGACTTTTTTTCATGTCAAACGAATTTTTACCGGAGATTACCCTCATGGCTAAAATGGAAGCTTTTCCAGACTCCGATGACGATTCTGAACTCGTCACTAAGGTCCGATCCTATGTCTTTCCCACCTCCGGGGGACCAATATTACCAGCTTTATCTTGTGCTACACACCATAGTATATGCTATATTATGCACATTGATATCGTTCTCACAAAGGAGCTACCCCGTGCGAACGAATATTGTATAGATCGAAATAAAAGAAAACCGCATGAAACCTCAAAAATCAACTTTCAATATCCGCACAAGTGTTGGAAAGATACATTTCTCTCCCACTCTTGAAATCAATGAACACGTCAAATATGCACGTGAGCAAGGTAAAAAACTTCTCCATATGGGTTTTGGGCAGTCCCCTTTTCCTGTACACCCGATGATTCGGGAAGCCTTAGCGGTCAATGCAGACAAGAACATGTATTTGCCCTCTGCCGGTCTTCCTGAACTGAGAAAACTTTCCTGTCACTATTTTTCTGAAAAATTTGGGTTTGATGCAAGTAAATTCAAGGCTATCATCGGGCCTGGGAGCAAAGAACTGATATACGATATTCAATTGACTGTAGAAGGAGATTTGCTGCTTCCAATCCCTTCATGGGTAAGTTATGCCCCGCAAGCTTTACTCACCAATGATTTTACAATAAAAATCCCCACTACCATTGCAGATAACCACCATATCACGGCTGTAAGTTTAGAGAAAGCCATCGTAGCCGCCAGGCAGGATGGGCGAAATCCCAAAAAACTGATCGTCAATTACCCCAACAACCCATCTGGTTTGACCATGACCCCAGACAGATTGGAGCAAATAGCTCAAGTGTGCAAGAAATATGGCATTCTTGTAATTTCGGATGAGATCTATGGTCTTGTAAATTACCAACAAAACCACCTTAGCATCGCAAAGTATTACCCGGAGGGAACCATCGTTACCAGCGGTTTATCTAAACATTTATCTTTAGGGGGCTACAGGTTAGGCGTGGCGTTAATTCCGAAGGTGCTAAACTCGATATTCGACGCTATGGTCCGGGTAGCAAGTGAAACCTGGTCTACTGTATCTGCCCCCATACAATTTGCAGCACTAAAAGCATTTGAAAAAGAGCGGACAGTCGAAGAATATATTCAAACGTGTACCAGGATTCACAGCATGATTTCGGCATACGTACGTGAGCTACTCGTGACATTAGGTTTTACTTATCCTGTATTAGAAGGAGCATTCTATCTTTATCCAAACTTCGATGCTTTTCGGGATGAACTCATTGGCAGGGGCGTTGAAACGAGTGAAGAATTAGCAAAGCATATGATCGACAAGATTCAGGTTGCCACATTGCCCGGAACAGCTTTTGGTGATGCCCCAGAAAATCTGACGCTGCGACTTGCCACCTGTGATTTTGATGGACAGATCGCTCTGAATTATTATATCGATTTTCCTGATTGTTTATCGGAATCGCTAGTCCACGCTTGCTGTCCTGATATTAAGCTCGCATGCTTGAGGATAAGAGAATATTTCGATCCCCTGATAATGTGATAAGCAGATCAAAAGGGAAGAGCCACACCTTGGGATGTCTGGTGTAGGATATGCTAAAAGGTATCTGGATTTGCAGTACAAAGTTTGATCCGAGATACGTAAATGTTGTTTGCGTTTTTATGCTATAATTTCTATTGCATTAACATAAGTTGGTCAACTTGGGGTTGTTTATAAATATCAATTATGCGGTTAATGCCATATTCTGCAAGAGTAAAGAGTGGCTGCAAGTCTCTTGTATTCGGCATTTCTATCCTAATTTATCGATTGCGAGGAGGTGGTTCTATACGATGTAGTGAAAGCTGGTATCGCAGGATATTCTTTAGCAAAAACAATCTGTTTCCCAATTCAAAAAAACTATAGGAGAAGAACATGTCTAACAAAAAAGGACTGTGGCTCATCACTCTGGTAATTATCTTTGCCCTGGTGCTGGGTGCATGCGGAACTAGCGCGCCAACAGAGGAAGGAGTAACCCCGACGGAGGAAGAAGCAGCCCCGGCGGAGGAAGAAGCAGCTCCGGCGGAGGAAGAAGCAGCCCCGACAGAGGAAGAAGCAGCCCCGGCGGAGGAAGAAGCAGCCCCGGCCGAAGGGGATGGTTGCCCGGCTATAACCATTGCCGATCGTATGGGAGTTGCCGCGAGTGACTATGAGCGCATCTACGAACTGGCTGATTATGAAGCGGCGGCTGGTTGCGAGATGACCTTCAGTGAAAATCCCGACATTGCCGCCTTAAACAGTATGATTACCAACAACCCGGATTTACCATCCGTTGAGGAGCGACTGCCTGCAGAGCCCCTCGTTGTGGTACCTTACGAAAGCCCCGGTCAATATGGCGGTGAATTTAACGCCATATCCAATGCTACAGAGGCAGGTACTTCTGACTTCTTGAGCGTGCGCCACGTCAACCTGACCCGTTATGGAGACGACTATTTCACCGTCGAGCCCAATATCGCCAAAGGTTGGGAGTGGAACGAAGATTTTACCGAGGTGACTTTCTTCTTGCGTGAAGGGCACAAATGGTCCGATGGCGCACCCTTCACCTCGGCCGATGTTGAGTTCTGGCTGAATGAAATCGTCCTAAATCCTGAAGTTTTCCCTGAAGCTCCTGGCTGGGTTAACTTCGGTGATGACACAATGAAGGTGGAAGTGATAGATGACACAACCTTCAAATTCATCTTCCCAGTTCCAACGCCTGGGATATTGAGCTTTTTCTCTGTCACCTACATCCAGCCCTGGCAGCCAAAACACTTCTTTGACAAAAAAGTGGAAGAAGGGATGACCGTAGCTGAGGTGGCCGAGCTCTATTACGGTAATAGCGACTGGACCGATACACCCTCACCTCTGCTCGGTGGTCAAGCAGATGATGTGATACCCACCCTAGAGTCTCACATTCTGGTTGAAGAGACAACCGAAGGACGTCACCTGGTTGCAAATCCCTACTTCTTTATGGTCGACACCGTGGGTAATCAACTACCTTATATCAACGAGCAAGACGAGCTGTATATTCCTGACTCGGAGGTTCGCAACCTGAAAATTGCCAATGGTGAAGTTGATTACAAAGTTCAATCGATCGATATCGTCGACTACCCACTTTACAAGGAAAATGAGTCGCAGGGTAACTACACCGCTGATTTAGGCTTCGGTGTTGGCATTAACGTTTTCTACGGCTTTAACTATACCCATCCGGATGAAGGGCTGCGTGAAATCTTCAACGACCTTCGCTTCCGCCAGGCGATGTCCTTAGCCATTAACCGGGAAGAAATCGTTGAGTTGGTTTATCTCGGCCAAGCAAAGCCGATCCAAGCAACACCAGCAGATCCGAACACTGTTGACTTCGTCACTGAAGAACACAAGACGGCTTTCATCGAGTATGATCCGGAAGGGGCCATTGCGCTGCTCGATGAAATGGGCTTGACTGATCAAGACGGCGATGGCTTCCGTGACCGTTTTGATGGTTCAAACCTCACCCTCGATCTTCAATTTTCTAACCAGGGTGGTCCAGTAGCCACACATGAGCTGGTAAAAGATTATTGGGAATCGGTCGGAATCTCAACCCGCATAAAAGAAGTCAGCTCTGACGAGTACCGTGAGCGGGCAAACTCCAATCAGGCAGATGTCGTCACCTGGCAGTTCGATGGTACAGCCGGTGCAATTATCGTGCTGAACACCGAGATGTTGCTTCCGCCATTTGGTGAGCCGTTCAATCCTGGAGTAGCCTACCTGTGGGAGGAATGGGTGAAATCTGATGGGGCTTCTGGTATTGAGCCTCCAGATGATGTCAAAGAACTTTATGATTTGACAGCGGAGTTCTTACAGTACCAGCTTGGCACGCCGGAGAGCAATGAACTGGGTGAGCAGATCGTCGACACCCACGTTAACAATCTGTGGAAGATTGGGATAGCTGGTGATGTACAGACGCCGATCATCCACCATAACAGGCTTGGTAACTTTGGTCCTTACAATGTAGTGAGTTATGACTACTACCGCTCCTACCCAATGATACCTGCGCAGTGGTTCATTAGTGAGTGATTTCAAGTAGGTCCACGAGTTGGGGTATGGAAATTCCATACCCCAATTCGTTACTTAGCCAGGGACAGCGAGGAATTTAGGCTTCCCACTTTCTTACAACTAATCAAATATCGCTGGGGTTGACTTGCGCTAAACGTGGAAAGTCAAGAAATGTTTCTACCTTAACCTAGAGTTACAAGGAAGCAAATTCGATGATTCGTTTTATCATTCAGCGGGCGTTCGGTATGGTGATTACCATGCTGCTCGTCTCCATCATGGTTTTTATCATCATGGAACTCCCTCCGGGCGACTACGCCGAGCGCTGGGCTTTTCGCAAATTTTCCGGAACCGGAACGAATATCACCGAGGCGGATCTTAATAATATTCGAGCAGAGTTTGGCCTGGATAAGCCGGCCTACGAACGTTATGCTCGATGGATTTTTGGGATTGTCACGCGTGGTGATTTCGGAGAGGCTTTCGCCTTTCAAACATCTGTGAATATTGTAATCGGGCAGCGCTTATGGCTTACATTGGCGATTTTGTTCTCAACGCTCTTTATTACCTATGCTATTGCCATACCAGTGGGGATTTACGCGGCTGTACACAGGAATTCAGTGGCTGATTATGGACTTACTGTGTTTAGCTACCTGGGATTGGCAATTCCCAATTTTCTCTTAGCACTCGTTCTTTTATATATCAGTGTTAAATACTTTGGCTCTAACGTGGGGGGATTGTTTTCACCGGAATATGAAGATGCGCCCTGGAGCGCAGCGAAGGTCATTGACTTAGCCAGACACCTCGTAATCCCTGCCATTGTGCTTGCCTGGTCAGCCACGGCCTTCCAATTGCAGACAGTGCGGGCAACGATGAGCGATGAGCTGCATAAACTATCCGTTACGGCTGCGCGTGCACGCGGTATTCCGGAACGCAGATTATTGGTTAAGTATCCGGCTCGACTGGCGATCAATCCAGTTGTCAGCACGATGGGCTTTGATGTAAACCGGATTTTCTCTGAGCTGCCCATTGTGGCGCTGGTTTTGGGTATTGCTGATCTTGGTGAGCTTCTAATTAAATCATATTTAGATCTTGACATGTTCGTGGCAGGAGCAATCTTGCTCATGATGACCTTCATCATTGTGGTCTTCAACTTTATTTCGGATGTCTTTTTAGCGTTCTTAGACCCGCGAGTAAAATTGACCGGAGATTAAAACAGTGGCAACAACTACCCCAGATATCGCTGGGGCCGGCACTCTCGGCTTTCCCCAGCCAGAATCGGAAGAAGCGCTCAAATACTATTCGGCATCTCAATGGCAGCTGATATGGTGGCGTTTCCGCAAACACCGCATGGCGATGGTAGGAGCCATGGTGCTTGCCATTTTGTCGATTCTGGCCGTATTCTGTATGTTCATCGGTCCATATGCACCTGTTTCTCGCAATCAAACATACCTGTTTGGACCCCCACAAGTCCTCCACTTTCGCGACGAAAATGGTTTCAGTATACGTCCATTTGTTTATGGTGTGACGACGACCAGGGATCCGGAAACGCTGCGGATGATACCTACAGAGGACACCACGGTGCGCTGGTACATCTACTTTTTCGTTGAAGGAGACCCTTATAGTTTTTATGGTCTTTTTGAAAGCAATATTCACTTATTTGGTGTTGTGGCAGAAGATTCCTTTGTACATATATTTGGATCCGATAGTTTAGGCCGCGACTTATTCACTCGAGTATTGTTTGGCACCCGTACCTCGTTGACGATTGGTGTGCTGGGGGTGTTAATTGCCTTTGTGCTGGCTTTGATTATCGGAGGAATCGCTGGTTATGCGGGGGGTTGGGTGGATTATGGCATTCAGCGTTTGACTGAGGTGATTCGCGTCATCCCGGTCATCCCACTCTATATGGGATTAGCTGCCGCTTTTCCAGTTGAATGGTCTTCCCAACAGGTCTATTTTGCTATGACGCTTATACTAGGTTTGGTGGGTTGGCCTACCTTGGCAAGACGTATTCGTGGTCAACTGCTCACCCAGCGCGACGAAGATTATGTGACTGCTGCCCGGATATCTGGTGCTAGCGTCTCCCGCATTATAACCATGCATATGCTGCCTGCATTCACCAGCTATATCATTGTTGACCTGGTAATCTCTTTCCCATATGTGATTTTAAGCGAGACTGCCTTGAGTTTTGTAGGACTAGGTTTACGTCCACCGGCGATCAGTTGGGGCACACTTCTACAAGATGCACAGAATATCCGCACCATTGAGCAGGCGCCGTGGTTGTTTATACCGGCGGTTTTCGTGGTTGTGGCTGTTCTTGCATTCACTGTGCTTGGTGATGGCTTGCGTGACGCAGCCGATCCCTACCAGGTGGTGGGAAAATAATCTTTTTGGTTTCAAGTTGATCTATTTCTATACACCATTATTTCGGGATGAAAATCTCGAAAAGATACACAATACCACATCTTTAAAATTATGACTGAGCAGATCAGCAAACAACACGTACTTGAGGTAAAAAAACTTGGCGTCTACTTTGATACGGATGAGGGGGTCGTACGCGGGGTGAACGATATCAGTTTCAAGGTACCTAAAGCCAAGACTCTGGGCATCGTGGGCGAGAGCGGCTCGGGAAAATCTGTGGCGAGTCAGGCCATCATGCACTTACTGCCTAAGAATGGTCATATCGATGAGGCAAGCGAGATTTTCCTGGAAAAAAATGGTGAATCCCTCAATATCACCGATTTGAACGCGAATAGTAAAGAAATGCGCGACATACGGGGTGGCTTAATCTCAATGATTTTTCAGGAGCCGATGGCTTCTTTCTCTCCGGTCTACACCATCGGCAACCAGATGCTTGAAACGATTCAATTACATCGCAATGTGAGTAAGAGTGAAGCCCAAGAAATTGCCCTGGATATGCTCAATCGAGTTGGAATTTCCAACCCAGGTGTACGAATTGATCAATATCCTTTCGAGCTGTCAGGGGGCATGCGCCAGCGGGCAATGATCGCCATGGCGCTTTCTACTGAACCCTTGCTGCTGATCGCAGACGAACCGACGACTGCATTAGACGTGACCATTCAGGCGCAGATACTGGAATTGATGCGCCAATTGCAGGACGATCTAAATATGTCAATCATGTTCATCACCCATGATTTGGGTGTCATCGCCCAGATCGCAGATGAAGTGGTAGTCATGTATCTTGGTCAGGTCATGGAAAGAGGCACCACTCGAGAGATCATTAAAGAATCAGCCCACCCATATAACAAGAGTTTGTTAAATGCGATCCCCAAGTTGGACTTACTACACGACCGATTGATACCAATTGGTGGTGATATTCCCAGCCCGCTGGCTCGACCAACTGGCTGTCCATTCCATACGCGCTGCCCGGATTTCATTCCGGGGAAATGCGAAATTGCTGATCCAGAGGAAACCAAACTATCCGAAACACATTTTGTGAGCTGTTTCCTGTATGAGCAAGAGGATAAAAATGACGGTTAAGGATCAACTACTCAAGGTCGAAGGTCTAAAAGTCTATTTTCCTATTACCACCAAAGGGGTTTTCCGACGGGAACAGGGGTATGTACGGGCTGTAGATGGGGTTAGTTTTACCATTAATGAAGGTGAGACATTAGGCTTGGTAGGAGAAAGTGGTTCTGGTAAGACGACGATAGGACGAGCGATCTTGCGGGCTCTCGAAATCACTGAAGGAAAAATGACTTTCAACCTCGACGGTGAAGTTGTCGATCTGTCGGGTATAAAAGGTAAAGAGCTGCGTACCTTCCGTCAGCACATGCAGCTTATCTTTCAAGACCCATACTCTTCATTAAACCCGCGCATGACTGTACGGGACATCATTGCCGAACCATTGGTTGCTAACAAGCTTGTGCCTAAAAAAGATGTTGACGGGATGGTGCAAGAAACGGCTAAACGATGTAAGCTCAATATCGAACATCTCCGTAGATTTCCTCATGCTTTTAGTGGGGGGCAACGCCAGCGAATCTGCATCGCACGAGCTCTGGTTTCCAACCCAAAATTCGTTGTTTGCGATGAGTCCGTATCCGCGCTTGACGTATCCATTCAGGCAGAAATCCTGAATTTGCTCATGGAGTTGCAATCTGAACTTGGGCTCACTTATCTGTTCATTGCTCACGATTTAAGCGTTGTGGCCCACATATCCGACCGGGTTGTAGTCATGTATGTGGGTCAGTTTGTCGAATTTGCGTCCATAGAAGAGCTGTTCTCAAAACCTAGGCATCCTTACACCGAGGCGCTCCTGTCTGCCATACCGGAGGTGGATCCCGATGTAGAAATGGAACCCGTCATCTTGAAGGGGGAGATCCCAAATCCCGCCAATCCACCCTCTGGTTGTCGTTTCCACACCCGCTGTCAATA
>DAOVXM010000051.1 GCA_030636125.1 Chloroflexota bacterium
AATGATAAGTTGTCCCACTTTTGCTTAAAAAACGAGGGGAAAATGGGACGCTTTCAATGGTAGAGAAAATCTTTAAACCATATGTAACTGCTCAGGCTAAAGCCTTCTCAAATGTTGATATCCCTCCTATATTATGTTAACGCAGTTCTTGTATAAAATCATTAAAATATATGTAATTGCTCAGGTAAAAACCTTTGCAGTGAGAGTTCTTGTGAAACTATAAATCCTATGAAAAGAGGAGAGGATTATGACGAAAATTATTGGTATTGACTTAGGAACTACGAACAGCGTGGTGGCAGTAATGGAGGGTGGAGATCCAACTGTAATCACCACTGCAGAAGGATCGCGATTGCTGCCATCCGTGGTGGCTTTCAACAAAAACAATGAGCGTCTGGTTGGGCAGACCGCGAAACGTCAGGCGGTGGTTAACCCTGAAAACACCGTGTATTCAATCAAGCGCTTTATTGGCCGGCGTTATGATGAGACAGAGACTGTGCGCAAGATGGTTCCCTATCAAGTTGTGCCTGGGTCTGCCGGTGATGCGCGCCTCAAGATCCCGATGAATGGCCGTGAGTATAGCCCTCAGGAGATTTCAGCCATGGTCTTGGGTAAGCTCAAGACCGATGCTGAGGCATACTTGGGTGAATCCGTCAACCGGGCAGTGATTACTGTACCGGCTTACTTTAACGATAGCCAACGCCAGGCGACCAAGGATGCCGGTAAAATCGCCGGTTTGGATGTGTTGCGCATTATTAATGAACCCACTGCGGCTGCTTTAGCCTATGGCTTGGACAAAAAGGAAAACGAGACAATCCTGGTCTTTGACCTGGGTGGTGGTACGTTTGACGTGAGTGTCCTTGATGTTGGTGATGGTGTCATAGAAGTTCGCTCTACCAATGGCGATACACATCTGGGTGGGGATGATTGGGATGAGCGCATTGCCCATTGGGTAGCAGATGAATTCAAGAAAGATCATGGTATTGATTTGCGTCAGGACCGGCAGGCCTTGCAGCGTCTGCGGGAAGCAGCCGAGAAAGCCAAGATTGAATTATCTAGCGTGATGGAAACCGAGATCAACTTGCCGTATATCACCGCTGATGCTTCTGGACCGAAACACTTACAGGTCAAGCTTTCTCGTGCCAAGTTTGAGCAGTTGTCCGAGGACCTGGTTGAACGCTTGCAAGGACCTTTCAATGCTGCCTTGGGCGACGCCAATCTGGAAGCAACGGCTATCGATGAGATTGTGTTGGTGGGAGGTGCCACCCGTATGCCTATGGTTCAAGAATTGGTCCGCTCGATCACCCAGAAAGAGCCCCATAAAGGTGTCAACCCGGATGAGGTTGTTGCTGTAGGAGCTGCTATCCAGGCTGGTGTCTTAGGTGGTGAGGTGAAAGACGTTCTATTGCTTGACGTTACCCCACTATCTCTGGGCCTCGAGACTTTGGGTGGTGTGATGACCTCCTTAATCGAGCGCAATACCACCATTCCTGTCAAGAAGAGCGAAGTGTTCTCCACCGCTGAGGATAACCAGACTGCTGTAGATATCCATGTCTTGCAAGGTGAACGACCAATGGCTACCGATAATATGAGCCTGGGTCGCTTCCGCCTGGAAGGTGTCTTACCAGCACCGCGTGGCGTCCCTCAGGTAGAAGTTACCTTCGACATTGACGCCAACGGCATTATCAAAGTCGTCGCTCTTGATAAGGCTACTGGAAAAGAACAAAAAGTGACCATCACCGCTTCTACTAATCTTGACCAGGGTGAGATCGACAGTATGGTCAACGAAGCTCGGGAGCATGAAGCCGACGATCGTCAGCGGCGCGAACTTATCGAGGCCCGCAACAACGCCGATAGCTTGGCTTACCAGACTGAGAAGACGTTGATGGACTTAGGCGATAAAGTGCCTGAGAGCGAACGCCAGAACATTGCGGACAAGATAACAGCTGTTCGTGCAGCCATCGAAGGCGATGATATCACTCACATCAAGAGCTTGCAGGACGAGCTCCAGAATGCCTTTCATGCGCTCAGTCAGCAGCTTTATGCTCAGCAGGAGCAGGCCCAAGAACCCCAAGCGGAAAGCCCATTCATGGGCGGGAACGGGAATGGACGAAGCCCTGCTTCCGATGATGAAGGCGAAGTTGTCGAGGGTGAGTTCCGCGAAGCTTAACCAAGAATAAGTTGAATTTTGAAGAATCACCGCTCTACTCGGGTGGTGATTTTTTCTTTAGAGTTTACGCAGCTGGCAGGCTGTACCCTCTGATTGGTTGAAGATCAGAGGTCGTGGTTATCTGCCAGATTGATTTCGATCAACGGTCCGGGATGCACAACTGGGTGATTTACACTGGGACCTGCCCCTGTTGATAGCCTCCTTTACTCAGCGGTACCTTCATCTTCGAGGAACTGCTGCTCACTGATGAACTGCCCGCCGCTGATATCTTGGTTAATCAGTTTGCGGTTCTTGTCGAACGTTAACAGCACCTCGATTTTCTCGAAGCAGCGTTGCTCACCGATCAGGACTTTGCGGGAGGAGTAGGTGGTTTGGTCTCCTTCGTAGTTCAAACTCAAATCGTTGCTCAAATCCACCCGGGCACGGATTTTTTCACCGCAGCGGTTGCAGCGAGCGTAGATCCAGTAGGAGCGATCGTTACCACCTCCAGGAGAGCTAAAGATATTGGAGAGTTTCTTGAGAAAGCTCATGGCATCTTC
The DNA here is from genome assembly GCA_030636125.1 of Chloroflexota bacterium. The sequence continues at coordinate 2,707 of DAOVXM010000051.1, forward strand.
CTTTTTATTCTGGCAGGAGTTTTTGAGCTGAGGTTCGATTTTATTTTACCAGAGGGGTGCCTCACGGTATTGGGATAAAAGTGATTTGTTATTCTAACAAGTGCGACGCACCTGCACGGTGCGTCGCACTTTATATTTATCTTGCTTGGTAGACTATATGCAGGCTTCGAAAGCTGGCAGGTGGCTGTTAAGTGAGGTGCGCTGCAGGTTACTGTAGACACGCAGCAGGTCGATATGCGTTGGATAAGCCTTTAGCTGGTCGTAGAGTTCTGCGTCGATAATCTCGGCATCCACGCCGGCCTGGCAAGCCTCGCTCAAACTAACAAAGGTGGGCAGCCCATCTGTTTTGATTGACCGTATCATAACGAAGTCCTTTGAAGAGGCCGTGAAGAGGTTATGAAAAAGTTGTGAAATTGTTATCCGAAAAATAGATGTATCCCTTCGATGGGAAAGAAGGAAAGCAATAAGATGGGCTTCAATTTTTTTATGAGATTCTGATACAGGTATCGAGCGGGGGTTGGTATAATACATGTTTAGCTGTTTATCAAATTGTGAACACAAAAATATTAAGGTTAAGTGTCTGGTGCCTTGTCAAGGATGAAAGTTTTATTTGATTAGTACATCCTTGACAAAGCTTAAAGTGTTCCGTCCATGATCTATTTTTACTAAACAATTACATTTGACGGAACCCTAGATTTTCTTATATGCGAATGTGATTCTTGAAACAAATGTGCTATAATAGCCATTCGATCCTTTCGCAAAAGTCTTTAAAGGTTACCCCATGTCCGAAAAAAAAATTCGCGTGGCAGGAGCTCGCGTTCATAACCTGAAGAATATAACTGTTGATATCCCCCGTGATAAGCTGGTTGTCATCACCGGGTTATCTGGCTCTGGAAAATCATCCCTGGCTTTCGATACGATCTTCGCTGAAGGACAGAGACGTTATGTCGAGTCCTTGTCGGCTTATGCTCGACAATTTCTGGGTCAAATGGACAAGCCCGATGTAGACTACATCGAAGGTCTCTCACCAGCGGTCTCGATTGACCAGAAGGGTACCTCGCACAACCCGCGTTCAACTGTAGGCACAGTTACCGAGATCTACGATTACCTGCGCCTATTCTATGCTCGCGCAGGCATCCCTCATTGCCCCAAGTGTGGGCGAGAGGTGTCGCGCCAGTCAGCACAAGAGATAGTGGATGCCGTGGAAGCCCTGCCGGAGGGCTCGCGCTTGGCGCTCTTGGCCCCACTGGTGAGGGGGCGCAAAGGCACCCATCAGGCGGTATTGGATGAGATTCGTAAGTCCGGTTTCGTTCGCGCACGGGTCGATGGACAGGTGTATGAACTGGATGAGGACATACAAATGGACCGCTATAAGATGCATACCATCGAAGCGGTCGTAGATCGTTTGGTTATCCTTCGTTCTGAGGATGAAGGTGAAGTCCAGGCCTTCCGTTCGCGTCTGACCGATTCAGTCGAGACTGCCTTGAAATTTGGCGATGGATACCTGACAATCCAGGATTTGACCGATCGTGATAATCCCCGTGACTTGAACTTCTCCGAACACCTTGCCTGCCCTGAGCATGGCTCGGTGTTACCGGAAATCGAACCGCGCACCTTTTCTTTTAACACGCCTCACGGGGCTTGCCCCGATTGCCAGGGACTGGGTGGCAAGCTGGAGATTGACCCTGCCTTGCTTATCCCTGATCCGGACATGTCCTTAAACACCGGGGCGATTGCTGTCTCCGAATGGAGCGGCCCGCGCGATGAAGGCGGTTATTATTGGCAGATGCTGCAAGCGGCGGCGCGTGAATATGATATCGATTTGGATGCCCCGGTGCGCTCTTTGCCGAAGGAGAAAATGGATGTTGTGCTCTACGGTACCAACGGGAAGGATATCACCATCCATTACCGCAACCGGGATGGGCGCCGCGCCACTTTCAACACCCCATTTGAAGGTGTGATCGGCAATCTGGAACGTCGCTTTAATGAAACCAGCTCTGAGTATATGCGCGATAAGATTTCCACCATTATGAGCGAGCGCCAATGCCCTACCTGTAAAGGTGCACGTCTGCGGGTAGAGGCTTTGGCGGTCACGTTAGACGACGTCAATATCGTCGAAGTGACAGAATGGCCGGTCTCGCGTACCCTTGAATGGGTGCGTAGCTTGGGAGGTCCCGAAACCCCACTCGACACGCGCCAGCAGTTCATCGCTGAGCGTATCCTAAAGGAAATCCTGGATCGCTTGGGCTTTCTGGTCAACGTTGGGTTGGACTACCTGACTCTGCAACGCTCGGCTACCTCACTCTCGGGTGGCGAGGCGCAGCGTATTCGTTTGGCAACGCAAATTGGCTCACGCTTGATGGGAGTTCTGTATGTGCTGGACGAACCCTCAATTGGCTTACACCCGCGTGATAACTCGCGCCTGCTGCGCACGCTTGAAGGATTGCGCGATCTGGGCAACACGGTCTTGGTAGTAGAACATGACGAGGATACCATTCGTACCGCGGATTGGGTCTTGGATCTTGGACCAGGAGCTGGAGAACACGGGGGCGAAGTAGTCGCACAGGGTCCGGTGGAGGCAATCCTGAAAACTCCAGAGTCGCTAACTGGGGCTTATCTCTCAAAAAGGTTGCGGGTTCCCATTCCTGAGAATCGGCGCAGTGGTAATGGCAAATCTTTGTTGGTTGTCGGGGCGCGCGAGAACAATCTCAAAGACATCGATGTGCGCATCCCCTTAGCCCGGCTGGTGTGTATTACCGGCGTATCCGGTTCGGGTAAGTCCACCTTGTTGGTTGAGATACTGTTTAAAGCTTTAGCTCGTCACATTTACAGGGGACGGGCTTTACCTGGCGACCATGACCGGGTTGAAGGCCTGGAAAATCTTGATAAGGTCATTAATATTGACCAATCACCCATCGGACGTACACCACGCTCCAACCCGGGTACTTATACTGGCTTATTTGATCACATCCGTGCGTTGTTCGCCGAATTACCGGAGAGCAAGGTCCGTGGCTATAAACCTGGACGTTTTTCATTCAATGTGCATGGGGGGCGCTGCGAGGCCTGCCAGGGGCAGGGTCAATTACGTATCGAAATGCAGTTCTTACCTGATATCTATGTGCCCTGTGATGTGTGCCATATGGCGCGTTTCAACCGGGAGACATTGCAAGTGCGCTTCAAAGAATACAACATCGCCGATGTATTGGACATGACTGTGGATCACGCTTTGGAAGTCTTCGAGGCTTTCCCGAAAATGATCAACCGTTTGAGTACTTTGCAGGATGTGGGGTTGGGGTATATTCGCATCGGGCAGCCCGCACCCACACTCTCGGGTGGTGAAGCCCAGCGGGTGAAGCTGGCGCGTGAATTGTCTAAGCGATCGACTGGCCGCACCCTTTACGTCCTTGACGAACCTTCTGTGGGTCTGCATGCGGCCGATGTGCATAAATTGATCGAGGTCTTACAACGACTGGTTGACGCGGGTAACAGCGTATTGATCATCGAGCACAATCTGGATATCATCAAGGTGGCAGATTATATTATCGATCTGGGACCGGAGGGGGGCGATGGCGGGGGAGAGATTGTGGCCGAGGGCACACCCGAAGAAGTCTGTGCTCTGGATCATTCCTACACCGGGCAGTATTTACGCCCCTTTGTTTGTGTAGTAGATTGATCCGTGGTTTTTCGCAAATCCCCCATCACTGCAACAATTGGGAGAGCATCAGGACCATCGCTACCCCGCTGATACATAATCCAAACAGTCCTATTGTTGCCGCAACTACCCCAAATGAGGTATATGAGCGCTTGTCTGCCTGGCTATCTGGGACATGTCCGTTCTTTGATGAGAGCAGCAGAGGTTGTTCCTCTGTCCTGACAAGGACCTGCGGCCTTGGTTGAACTCTGCCCATCACACTCACCGATTCTCCACTGCGTAGTACCCAAATCCGGTAACGTAGTCTTTCCCCTTTCACTAACTGGGGTGGCAGTCTTAAGATTTGCAGGGCAGCTCTGACTTGCTCTAAGGATGGTATAAAGCTTTCGCCTTTCAGCCGGACTTCTTGCTTCTGCGGATCGATCCAGGCAGTTCCAGTTCCATCCTCCAGGATAAAGGGGGTTGCGCGGGCATCGTCTCTGAGGGGTTGCCACCCTCCGCTATCCACATCATATTCCTCAATTGCGAGGCGGAGCACCGCCAGTGGGGCCGGGTTCTTACCATCCAACGGGAAAGGGGCTAGATCATCGAGTCGTTGGGGGATTTGGCTGACCTTTCCGCTTATTAGCACATTCCCCCACCCAGGGTCCAGGTCGCTAAGTGTCAGGCCGCGCCTCGCAGGGCGAGTTTTGCGCCTTTGGAAGAAGAACATCGATACGGCGAGAGCCAGGAGCAATAGCCCACCCAGGCATAAGCTTCCTGGCCAAATGAAAAATTTAAGCAGGTCCAAAAAGCTCGTCTTTGTTTGTGGTGGAACCTGGTCTATTTGAGTTGGCTCTGGGGTTGGCGTTGTGCTAATTGGAGCGATGCTGGTGGGGGTTGTGATTAAGGTGGGGGTGGCAGTTAAAAGTTCTATCGTCGCGCTGGGTGGGAAAGTTGGGCTTAGTAAGGGGGTTTCAGTTAACGTTACAGAAGGCAATAAAGTGGGGGGCTGAGTTATCTGCGTTGCGCTGGGAGGAAATGTAGGGCTGGGGACAGGGGTCTCAACTGCCGTTTCAGAAGGAGTTAACGTGGGCAGTGAGGGTATCTGCGTTTCGTTTGGTTCGACGGTGGCGCTGAGGGACTCTGTTTCTGGTATGGGAAATGTCGGCGCTTCATTGGCAATACGGGTTTTTTCAGAATCGGGTAACGGCATGCTCAACCCAGGGGTGACGACGTCGGACACGCCCGCCGGGGTCGAAGATAACGTCCCACAGGCTGGAAGGAAGATTACCAACAACAGGAGAATGAACCATTTTTTCATCCTGTGCTCCTCCATAGCCGGTTAACCGGTTTTGGTCTTTCGTCGTTGCAGGTGGATCATCTCATCTCCTGCGAAAAGCCTGTCTAGGGGTTCAGTGTTCACAGCCAGCACACGGCTGTTGGCAAAGTAGGCGAAATCGAAGCCGGTTGTTTCTCCCGCTTTCTTGCCCGGTATCGGCATCAAGCGAGCGGTGAGTGGCTTGTCCAGGCGCTGGGCCAGTGCTGCCAGGTCGAGTAATATCGCCGCGATCGCCTCCCGCGAAGTATCCCCGGGGAGAGGAATGGTATCCAAGCCGGTGCCGCAGACGGCTGAATACATTAACAGGTCCTTCACGAGTAATGTGCCTTCTGCCGCCCTTTTTGCCAGGACCGCATCTTCCAGAACGGGGAGAAATAACCCGTTGAAACCTGCGCGCTGGAATTGAACCTGGTCGAGTGTATCTGCCAGGATAGCGGCTGCAGCTAAAGAGCCTGGCAACCCCACCGCGGGCGCTCCCAGGCGCTCTAGTGCGGTCCCAATAGAACATGCCTCCTGAGGAAAAGGTGCCAGGGAGAAGTCGATGCCGCCGAAGGATAGGGCGAATTGAGTTTCCAGTTCTCCCGCTACCCGGGTAAGCGTTCGCGCGTTTGTAGTTATGGCGTCGACCAGTGCCTGACGGCCTTCCTGTATACTCTTTGCCTCGGAGAAGGCCTCCACAGCCAGGTCAGCGGCTTCTATGGCCAGGGCAAAAGTTGGCTCATCCCCGTTATGATAGGCAGCTGGGAAGAAGGGCGCTCCGGCTGGCACGTTGGCCAGGGCCGCGAAGCGCAGGTTGCTGAAGCCATCCGGGGAGAGTGCCGCTGTTTGGTGGATGATCTCCGCGCAAGCACGCACCGCGGGCAGAGAAACCTCCCCATCGGATGTGGTCATCAAACCGGAAAGGAATACATGCTCGTTGGCATCCAGCATAGCCGGGATCACCTGGTAACTGAGGCTAGATTCGGGGAGGGCAGGGCCGAGAGATATATAATCAAAACCCAGCGAACATGATAGTGTTCCCAATTCCCTGGTCAGGTCGATTGAAATGGTGGAGTCTAAGACGGGAAGAAGCCTGGTAAAGGGGACCGTAGCCAGGCGAGAGGTTTGCACTTCGTATCCGGCGGCTTCGAAGGCTGGCATGGCAGCTTGGTTAAAATCGCCAGCCCGGCGCAGGGCTGTATCATCCAGAGGCCATTGGGGGTTGAGGAAGTAAGTGATTGAGCGTATTTTCATGGCGCTTAAACTTTACCGCGGAGAGCGCGGAGACCGCTGGCGCACGACTTCGAACAACAGGATCCCCGCGGCGATGGCAACGTTAAGTGACTCTGCACCACCCGGCATCGGGATGTGCAGGCGGGTTTCTGCCAGGTCTTGGGCGACAGCACTGGGTCCTTCAGCTTCACCTGACACGACCAATGCCAGGGGAACGCGCAAATCGGATTGGGTATACCTTTCCCCATTCTTGGCATCTGCCAGGAATACGCTTAAGGATGAGGTCCCAATTTTGGTGCGGATAGTTTCCCAGTTTGTGGATATTAACGGTAAACGGAAGTGGGCGCCCATGGCGGCGCGCACTACTTTGGGCGCGTAAGCGTCTACTGTCCCTTCTGGCAAAAACACGGCTTCCACGCCGGCTGCTTCGGCTGTGCGCAGCATCGTTCCCAGGTTACCGGGATCGCGCACGCCCTCTGGAATGAAAACGAAATTCAATACTTCCGGGGGAGGCTTCGAGTGTATAGGCAGCGCTGCCAGGATGCCTTGGGGGGTCTCCGTGTCGCTGGCAGCTCGCATAACCTTGGGGGTGACTTGTTCAATCTTTGTGCCTTGAGAGGCGAAGGCCGCCACCGTTTCCTGACCGCGAGCGCTAAGGTCTTCACTGTAGAGTACCAGTTGCGCCTTCCATCCAGCGCCCAGGGCTTCTTCAACCAGCCGCACTCCTTCAATAATAAAGGCCCCTGCCTCGCGGCGCTGGCGTGATCGAGATTGCAGGGACCGGACCCACTGGACTTTGGGATTTTGTGACGATGTAATCATGATAAGTGATACAGGGATGGTAGTGATACGATATAGTAGATGTAGACGGAATCCCTTAGACCGCGCTGTAAAAATCTATGCTATTCCAAACTCGGAGAAATGTAGCGATTGTGGGCTGGTCGAACGATGTCAGGCGTATCAATTTCAGGCCAGAGTGGGCTTCTTTTTCAAAGTAATTGTTAAATGAATTGAAGATCACCCCCGCAGCACGTTCTTTAGAATAACCAAAAATTCCTTGGATCTCTTTTCCGCCATGGTGGACGATGGCTCCCGCTACCCCACCACCATGCTGCAACTGAGCGTTCGCAGCGTTAACGATCACATTCACATCTTCCTGGGTTAAATCACCCTCGACGAGTTGTAAGCTTTCACCCGCCGGGAAGACGTGTTCTTGCAACACCCGGTTCATAACGACCTCCAGTTTGATTTTAGCATGTCAGGTATCCAGCGTCAACGCGAGTTGGGAAAATCATCCGATTCTGCAATTGTCCAGGAAGATTGCCACTGCTATAATGGCGTAGCATCTACAATTAATGTGATGGACGGGGTCGTGGTTAAGCAGATCGAGAAGAATCGGGAAAAATCCTACGGCATTCTCCTTTGATATGAAGGAGAAGCGATAATATAATTTTTTGCGTAATCTAATTGGAGATTAACTACTCAGCTAAGTACATTCACAAATGAATTGTTGGGTGTAAAAACCTTGCGAAGGTTGCGAAATTACTTTCAATGCACCAATATACTAAAGTTTCTCTAGGTTATCAGACAAAGAAGCGCCCCA
>DAOVXM010000170.1 GCA_030636125.1 Chloroflexota bacterium
GTATTGAGCCGTAACGACATGTAAATTACTTATAATCCAGCACTGGTCTTCATATTCCCAATAGTGTGCTAAGCCCAAAAACTCATCTTGTTCGTTTATGTAAGGGAAAAAAGGGAAGGCACGACATGTAATCGATCGAAAATCACGCTGGCAAAGTGTGTGACCAAGGCATTCGATAAGCACCTGTTCGGGTGAGGATTTTGCCTTTAGTCGAGCATATGTATGGGGGTTATTTGGTTTCCACAAATGCCAAAGGTCTGTGTTTGATGACAAATATTCCCATTCTGGTTGGTAAGCAGTGGGAACGGCGTGATTAATATCGCAACAAAAAGGAACCCCTTTCTCGTTGTATGGCGCACACTTTTCTCCACAATTATGAGTAGAAATTGGAACGTTAAAACACTCATATAGATTATTAAAATTGGCGGGTTCTACTGTTGGCATTCTCGAAGGATACCACATAATTGTCTCCTAACAGCATAGAAACAAACCAAATATATATGGGGATAAAGCAGTGTATAATCCTCCCTTGAGATGATCCGTCACCGTTACCGTAGAATTGTAATCTTTTTTGCACAGGTTATCCTTAGGCATGCATTTTGGGATTTATTTCTACCAAATGTGGGTTTCCGGGACTGGTCACGGCGAACCCGGTCAAACCGTCTGGTAACTAGTGCCAGATCCTTTCGCTCCTTGGCCGTACAAATGGGGGGAGTGTTAATTAAAGTCGGTCAGTTTTTCTCTTCACGCGTTGATGTGCTCCCTAAAGAAATCACTGATGAATTAGCTGGACTACAAGATGAAGTGCCTCCAGAAGCGTTCGCTGACATCCGACAGGTAGCAGAAACCGAATACGGCATGTCATTGGAACAAAAATTTATTACATTTGAAGAAAAACCATTGGCGGCTGCATCTCTTGGACAGGTACACCGAGCACAAATCAGTTTAAATAGTGTAGACACAGATGAGATTAATTTGGTTGATGTTGTTGTAAAGATCCAACGACCAAATATTGAAAATATTATTGCAACTGATTTAGCCGCCTTAAGAACTGTAGGAAAGTGGTTGCAAAAATACAGGCCAATTCGTAGAAGAGCTGACGTACCAGCATTATTGGATGAATTTTCCCGTGTTCTCTATGAGGAGATTGATTATATCGCCGAAGGTCGCAATGCTGAAACGTTTGCGGCTAATATTGAGGGAGATAATTGTGTACGTGTCCCTTTTGTGGCTTGGGATTATACGGCGAAGCGGGCATTAACGCTAGAAAATGTTTGGGCGATCAAGATCACCGATTATGAGACAATATCAGCTGCCGGCATTGATCGAGCTGAGGTAGCGTCGCGGTTACTCGACATATATTTAAAACAGATCTTTGAGGACGGGTTTTTCCATGCCGACCCTCACCCTGGGAATCTATTCGTTTATCCTATACCTGATGATGCCTCTGGGTTAAATGGAAGTTGCTCTTGGCAGTTAACATTCGTGGATTTCGGCATGGTGGGAAGAGTACCACCCACGATGAAAGAAGGTCTGCGGGAGTTGTTAATTGGTGTAGGTACTCAAGATGCAGCTCGAGTTGTGAATGCCTACCAAAAGTTGGGTGTTCTTCTCCCGAACGCTGATCTAAAATTGATTGAACAAGCGGGGACTAAAGCATTCGAGCGATTTTGGGGGAAAAATATGGATGAACTTCGAAAAATGGACACTAAAGAATTGCATAAGTTTACTGGTGAATACCGAGAATTGATGTATGCGATGCCCTTCCAAATACCGCAGGATATAATTTTCCTCGCCCGAGCGGTAGGAATACTATCTGGGATGTGCACGGGTTTAGACAAAGAATTTAATGTATGGGATCACATTGCCCCCTATGCAAAAAAACTGCTTGTCGATGACGGCAAGCGATCATCAGATATTTGGTTAGAAGAAGCAAAACAAATTGTAGGTGCCCTACTTTTGATGCCGAAGAAAGTTGATAATACGTTAGCGAGAATTGAGAGAGGTGATATTGCGGTAAGGACACCAGAAATGAATCTCCAGGCAGCCCGGATCGAAAAAGCGCTTCGCCAGTTAGGGTGGGGCGTGATATTCGCTGCTCTGTTGCTTGGTGGCGTTCAATTGTTCATAGCTGGCCACTCAGTCTTTGGATTTATCTTACTGGTTGGTTCGGGAGTAAGTTTAATGTGGGTGATTTTGCTAGGTATGAAGCGTTGAGACAGGATAATTGACCTTGCCGCTTGATTTCTATTAATCAATCTTTTCCTGGAGGTGGATATGAAATCGGATTATATATGGATGGATGGGGAAATGGTTCCCTATGACCAAGCTAATGTGCATCTCATCACACCGACATTACATTATGGTCCAGGTGTCTTTGAGGGTATTCGGTGCTATGAAACTTCCCGTGGTCCGGCTGTGTTCAGACTCCAGGAGCACCTGGAAAGATTCCTTGATTCAATCCATATTTTAGGAGTAAGTGATTTTCCCTATTCAGTGGAGGATTTGCGAAAGGGGGTTCACAAAACGATCAAAGTTAACGGTTTTAATGAGTGTTACATTCGTCCAATTATGTATCTTGAAGGACCGTTGGGACTAGATATGGATAAATCACGACCGAGAGTGGGAATCGCTACCTGGGAATGGGGTCCATATCTAGGTGAAGCAGCACAAAAGGAAGGTATTCATATGATGGTCTCATCTTTCACGCGTCTTGACCCAAATATCAGCATGACAAAGGCCAAAATAAGTGGCAATTATGTTAACTCGATGATGGTTAAGACACTTGCTTTGCGGTCCGGATATGAGGAAGCTGTGATCCTTGATCCTCAAGGCTTTGTTGCTGAGTGCACAGGTGAGAACTTATTTATGGTTTCAAAAGAGATTATTTATTCCCCTCCATTGGCAACAGTGCTAGCTGGCATTACTCGGGATGCAATATTCACGCTGGCAAAAGATAGTGGATATGAGATATCAGAGCAAATGATCACAAGAGATCAACTCTATATTGCAGATGAGGTGTTTATAGCTGGCACGGCCGCGGAAATTGTGGGTGTGAGGATGATTGATCACCGACAGGTTGGTAGGGGAGGTGTTGGTCCAGTTACACAAGCTTTACTTTCAGATTATAAAGAAACTGTGCAAGGCCGGGGGGCGCACTCTGCAGAATGGCTTGATTATGTCCAGGATACCGATTAAATTAGATTGAGTATTTGAAGTGTTAATAGAGCTCTAATGTGACTTTTCTGATAGTAGCCGCATCTATTATTAAGAGATTCTGAAATTGTAAGGAAAAACCGCAAGGCAGGGATTGTGGTTGCCATTGGTGGTGAAGAGGAAGTAATTCAATTAAAAGTAGGTAAAGTAATTTTATTACCAATATATACTGGTACTGAGACAAAGCTGGAAGTTTTTTATTACTTGATTATGGAATTTGATAATATACTCACGATAGCAAAAGATTGAGGTAAATTATGGACATAAGTTTGACAGGTCTTACATCTGATAAATCTACGAATGGTAGTGAACACGTAAACGTATTGATAGTTGGTTCGGGTCCGGCAGGTCTTGCGGCAGCGCTTTATACTGCTCGTGCAGACCTTAATCCTGTAGTGCTGACCGGAATGGAATTGGGCGGGCAAGTTTCATTAACTCATATCGTTGAGAATTACCCAGGATTTCCCGAAGGCGTGGGTGGATCTGAGTTGGTTGAGCTTTTCCAGAAACAAGCAGAACGTTTTGGGGCACGTGTAGAATTTGATACAGCCACAGAAGTTGACTTTTCTACAAGGCCTTATCGAGTACAAACCTATAATGGTGAATATTTAGCTGAAACGTTGATTTTAACCACCGGGGCAACCCCACGACATCTGGACATTCCTGGAGAGACTGAATTAACTGGTCGAGGCGTCTCTTATTGCGCTACATGTGATGGTTGGTTTTTTAAAGACAAGGATGTTATAGTAGTTGGTGGCGGGGATAGTGCTTTGGAAGAAGGTCTCTTTTTAACTCGTTACGCTAACTCAGTTACAATTATTCATCGTCGAGATGAGCTCCGTGCTGGTGCCGTACTTCAGAACAGAGCTCACAACAACTCTAAAATTAATTTCATTTGGAACTCGGTGGTTACTGAGGTAGTCGGAGATGAAGCGGTACAATCTGTACAATTACAAAACACCCAGACTGGGGAAACCTCCGAGCATTCGACTGATGGTGTCTTCATTTTTATTGGTCATACGCCAAATAATCAAATCTTTGAAAATCAGTTGGACATGGATGATCGCGGGTATCTGGTAGTCGATAATTTGATGCATACCAGTGTTCCTGGAGTATACGCAGCTGGAGAAATCGCTGATCCGACCTTCCGCCAGGTTATCACTTCAGCAGGAATGGGTGCAGCCGCTGCAATGCAAGCAATCCATTTCATCGAAGAACATGAGATTGCGGTTGAAGACACTTCGGTGACGGTTTGAAGCGCAAGTGAAATGAGGTAATATTGCATTACTTGGAACGCGAATGCCGGAATATTGGTGTGTGTGGGAAAGTACATCCCAACGCACACCAATTTTTTGGGTAAATCTCGAGCAATTTGGTATATCTTATAATCAAGTCAAATTATCACTTACTTAGGAGAGATAAAAATGCAAAATAAGGTATCAATCATAGGTGCTGGTATGACAGGTTCTACTACTGCCCATTGGTTAGCTGAACGCGAAATAACTGATGTGGTGTTAGTAGATATTGTTGAAGGAATGCCACAAGGTAAAGCGCTGGATCTCCAGGAAGCTTTGCCAGTGATTGGAAAGGATGTCAGAGTAGTAGGGAGCAATGATTACGAGGACACCGCTGGATCTGATATTATCGTAATTACGGCAGGTTTACCACGTAAACCAGGTATGAGTCGCGATGACTTGCTAGTCGCAAATGCCAAAATCGTCGGAGAAGCTACAAAAAAATCAATTGAATTTTCTCCTGATGCGATTTTTATTGTCTTGACAAATCCATTGGATGTAATGACCTATTTGACAATGAAAGTGGCAAATATACCTGCATATCGGGTAATAGGTCAGGCAGGTATACTGGATTCAGCACGGATGCGGGCGTTTGTAGCTATGGAGTTGGGTGTAAGTGTTGAAAATGTGCATTGTTATGTTCTTGGTGGTCATGGAGACGATATGGTGCCACTCACACGTCATTCCAACGTGGCAGGTGTACCATTGGAAAGAAGCTTGCCACCTGATAGGTTGGCTGCCATTGTCGAGAGGACACGGAAAGGTGGAGGTGAAATTGTTGGGTTATTAAAAACCGGTAGTGCATTCTATGCGCCTTCGTTAGCAGTTACTCAAATGGTCGATGCAATCCTCAAGGATAAGAACCTGATTGTACCGGCAGCTGCTTATCTGCAAGGGGAATATGGTCTTAATGGTTTCTACTTCGGCGTACCAGCACAATTGGGGCGTAGAGGTGTGGAGAAGATCATCGAATATCAGCTCTCTGAAGATGAAAAGACAGCTGTAGAGAAGTCGGCGAAAGGTGTAGCGGAAAATATTGCCAAACTAGAATATTAGACTAAGGATATAAAATGATTCTGAAGGATAAATTTGCAGCTCAATTGCCGGAATGGCGTGATAGAGTAGGAAATCTGGTTAAAGAAAACGGTAATGTAAAGGTAGGAGAGATAACTATTGCCCAGGTTTATGGTGGGATGCGAGGTGTCAAGTCTTTGGTGACTGATGTCTCGTTTGTAGACCCCGATGAAGGGATTCGCTTCAGAGGATATACTATCCCAGAATTGCTAGATCTATTACCTAAGCCCCCTGGAGCGGAAATACCTTACGTTGGTGGAGTTTACTACCTATTCGTTGTTGGTGAAGTACCAACATTGGAACAAGCGTTGGATGTTGAAGAGTCTTGGAAAGCTCGAGCGGAACTACCCAAATTTGTTTTCGATGTTTTGAAAGCAATGCCACGTGATTCTCACCCAATGATGTTGTTCTCACAAGCGATCCTGGCATTACAACACGAGTCGATTTTTGCTAGACGTTATCGAGAAGGTATGGCTAAACAGGATTATTGGGAGCCGATGTTGGAAGATAGCCTTAACTTAACTGCAAAGTTGCCGAGCATAGCATCTTTTATTTATAGCTTGAAATATAA
>DAOVXM010000473.1 GCA_030636125.1 Chloroflexota bacterium
AAACACACTAGGTTCTCCAGTAAGTGCAGTTTCGATACTTTGTGGGTCGATAGGTTGGCTTAGATCCTCACTGGCAGCTAACAAATTACCATTTGATTGTATTAGGATGACTCGATTTTGCACGTGCACGCTGACAGCTGAAATATATGTCTGCGCTTGATCTGGGTCGCTCCAAATATCTGGTCTGGTTTTTACTGCTTCGGCAATTAGAGCGGCTTCCTTTGTGAGATCATTGGAGAGATCGGTTAACAAGACCTGGGTTTCCAGGATATAAACCAGGGCGATACCCACCAAGGGAAGTACCAGAAGGAGGGGCAATATATGGCTGAGGACCAGCCGGCCGCGAAGTGTCCTGATCATTGGCTTGAATATGGCACTAATTTATAACCAACCCCACGTACATTGAGGATCCGCTTGGGTTTTTGCGGGTCTTCTTCAATCTTTTCCCGCAGCCAGCGGACGTTGACATAGACTACCTGGGGTTGGCCGATGAACTCTGCTCCCCAGACGCGCGTGATCAGCTCGTCAACTGATAGGACCTGACCTGCTTTCAGAGCCAACGAGTGCAGGACGGCGAACTCGCGTGCAGTAAGCTCCACAGGTTTACCAGACACGCTAACTGTATGAGCTCCAGGGTCGATGGCGAGGTCACCAACAATAAGCGGTTCGGGCTGAAATGGGATGGGGGCTTGGCGGTTTGTGCGACGTAGCACCGCTTTGACACGCGCTAGAAGCACATCCGGGTTAAAGGGCTTGGTGATATAGCCGTCCGCGCCTAACTCTAAACCTAAGATCTCATCGAGCTCACGTCGTCTGGCAGTTACGAAGATGACTGGCACATCGATCTCGTCCTGGAATCGTCGCAGCGCCTCCAGTCCGTCCATGCCGGGAAGACCAATATCCAGCAGGATCAAGTTGGGTTGGTCGCGTTGGGCGAGTGCCAAGGCGTCTTCGGCGTTGGCAGCTGTGCTGGTCCGGTAGCCAGCTTGCTCGAGCTGCAGGCTCAGGCTGCGCCGTAAGAGCGTATCATCATCTACCACCAGGATATGTTTAGCCATGTCCCTCCCCATTAATGTTTTTTGTGTTCTTGGGTTAATTCTACTCCATTAAATGTCATTGCGAGTGAAACCCGGCAATCTCTTCCTGGTCAGGTGCCTCCCTAGTGTTCCGTCAAATGTGAGTGTTTAGTAAGAATAGATCGTGGACGGAACACTTTAAGCTTTGTCAATGGTGTATTAACCCGGATATCAAATGAAACTTTCATCCTTGACAAAGCACTAGTGATGGTAACGGATACCGAGGAGATTACTTCGTCGTTTCACTCCTCGTAATGAGATACTAAAAATGGCCTGTCCTCAGATCATTGGCAATGAACTCAACCGCCTCCAGGGGTATCCAGCCATCCTCGTTTTCACCGGGCAAGTCCAAGCGGATCCAATCACCCAGAGTTTCCTTTATGTGTACTTCTGTGCCACTATGCAGTTGTAGTTCGCTGGGCTCTTCCAGGCTGGGAGCATTACTCACTGCGATTACAGGAGCTACAATCACGCCCCCAGGTTGTGCGCGCTCGAGATAGATACGGCTGCCGAACGATAATCCACCGATCAAAAAGATGAAAAGCATCAGCAGCAGGAAGTATTCAACTCCGCTACGACTCCCTGCATGTCTGAGCTGGCGCCTGATGATCAGCAAAAATCCAAGCACAAACCAGAAGCTTAATACCAGCCAGGCGGTCTCATTTATCGTCAACCATTTCCCAGTTAGATCTGCCAATGTTTTTAATGGACCACCTAGCTCCTGCGGGTACAAATTGACTGCTTCTTGGCGAGCCAGCGCCAAGTTTAATTGAATATTTTTGTCCCTTGGGTCGAGGTGAGCCGCGCGCTGGTAGTTTAAGATTGCCCGGCCCAGGTCGCCTTGCTGGTAATATGCGTTACCCAGGTTATAGTAAACCGCGCTACTTTGTACCCCTTGCGCGATTAGTTGTGTGTAGATCTTGGTCGCTTCGTTATAGTGACCAGCTTCATATAAGTGGTCAGCGGCTGACAGCGCTTGAATATCCACACTTTCCTGGCGAGATAACCATCCAAGACCAGCGACAAGGCTGGCGAACAGGAATATCCCCATAAAAATCGTAAAAATCAGGTTTCGTTTTGGCATTGTTATTCCCTTGAACTCATCTGGATCATCTTTTTCCGTATTAGAGAACAGCTTCTAATTGATCGATTAGCCGTTTCGTTTCATTCAGCAAGTCTTCACTCTGGGGTTCGCTTCCACCGGGTGCATATTGGCCCATTTCACTGAGGATGAGAACGTTCCGTACCTGGTCAATCAGTTCAGCATCCAGCCCCATTGAGGCTAATAAGCCAGCGATTTCATTATAGGTTAACCCAGAAACTGAGTGGTTGAGTTTATCAGCTAGATAAACGCTCAAAATATGACCAGCAGCGCGTCGGGCACCTTCAGGGTTTTTCTGAGCACTTTTGATTGCCTGATTTGCCTTTTTGGCTGCTTGCTGACTACGCCGGATTTGAGGATTGTCATTAAGGCGTTTCTGCCTGCGGTCCCAGGAATAGTGCCCTATGAGCAGGGCGAGAGGTAGGAGCCAGAGCAACCAGTATCCGATCTGCTGTGTGAACATTTTTCCGCTGTTGGCTTCTACGGATGATTTAAGCGGTTGTAAGGCCATTATGGCTGAATTTGAGAGGCTCAAATCATTGTTGGCGACCGGTTGGACTGGCACTGCGGCGTTTTGGTCGGGGGTTACATGGATGGTGAAATCCTGTGTGCTGACAGTCTGGTAGCGAGCCAATTCTGGATCAAAGTAGCTGAACTGGACCGCTGGGAGAGTAAAATTTCCAGCTTGGGTTGGCACCAGGGTACGTTCGTATGTGCGAACACCACTGAGAATACCATTATCATAAGAAGACTCAGTCGTTGTCTGGCTATCGAAAGCGCGCCATTCTGGGTTATCTGGCCAGGCGGGGTCAGGTATGTTCTCGATGTTGCCTTGACCGCTCACGGTTACTTTCATGTTGACCGTCTCGTTCACTATAGTTTCAGTTGTGTCAACTTC
>DAOVXM010000260.1 GCA_030636125.1 Chloroflexota bacterium
AATGACCCGCATAACCATCCACTTCTTACCTGGTGGAACTAACAAACGCACACCCTCGTCTGCCAATGCTGCCTCTTTCCACCAGCGTAATTCGCTTCCTGCCCTATCATCCCCTGGCTCTACGGTACCACCCACATAAGCCAACATCAAACTTACACCAAGCATATACTCCACTTCCTCATCGTGGTGAAACGTGGATACATGCAACCTCCCGAGTGTTGTGAGACGGTTGCTTACTGAAGATTTCCA
The DNA here is from genome assembly GCA_030636125.1 of Chloroflexota bacterium. Next base: position 250 of record DAOVXM010000260.1, read on the forward strand.
CTGATTCCCCCTCCGAATATAATCATAGAATTAATCATGGCTTGACTTATACCTGACATGTTGTAGACTATTGAAAGGATAGGAAATTGAGCGAGGCTAAAAAAGGTGAATATTGAAAAAGTAAAAATTACGATCGTATTTGCATTAAAAATATATTTCAGCAGCGTTGTCAGTTTTGTAATTAGTGCGATGATCTTCTTTCTTGGCTACGCAGTGTCTTTAGTCATCCTGGAAGGATTACTGGGAAACGATAAAGCAGTCCAACAATGGGTAACAATTATCTCGGGGACCATCGCAATTGTCGTATTTATCGCTATATGGATTTCTTTACTTTACCTAGGAAAGACTTGGAGAGCTCCTATAAAAAACGCAGTCAAGTATCTGGTAGGTTTACTCAGTTTTATCGCCGCGATAATCACAGTTTTTGGCCTCACCGTTTATCTGGCGCGCCTTACTTGAATTAGGTCACTGCGAAGTTTCAAAAGCGAAACGAACTTTACGTGTATCTTCTTCGCGACCAGTCAACTCAGTCAGGGGCTTATAAAGTTCAGGACGACGGCTTTTTATCCAACGTTGACCTGTACTCATGTCCAGTAGACTTGGATCGAGTTCAGCTATCACCATCTCATCTCGAGCTTTGCAGGTCTCTACCATGATGTCACCATAGGGATCCAGGATCATAGCATTTCCTGTTCTTACCTCGTCATCATCCAAGCCGACACCATTACTGTAGATCAAAAATATCCCGTTATCATGGGCACGAGCAGGAAGCCAATGCATCAACCATACTCGCCCTTTTGGCCCTCTAAACTCAGCCTCGATTGCTTCTGGCTCTTCCATCCGGTTTTCCCATAGTTTTGGATCTATCCTGCCCATGCAGCGGGGACTTGGCGAGTGACAGCCGCCAGTTTGGTGAGGCGCTAAAAGGATCTCAGCACCTTTTAACGCGGTAATACGTACATTTTCTCCAATATTATTGTCATAACACGTAAGTACTCCGACTTTTGCGCCCTGCGGAATATCAAAAACGGTGTACTCAGAACCACTCGTCATATATTCGCTTATAAAACAGTGCAGTTTGCGGTGGTAAGCGATATTCCCATCTGGCATAGCTACTATATATGTGTTATACAAATTCCCGTCTACTGACTTTTCAATTAGCCCTGCTCCTATAGTGATACCAGAGCTAGAAGCCATGGACAACAGCCCTTCTGAGGAGGACCCCCACTCAATGGGTTCAGCCAGCTCTTCAAGTTGAGCTTTAGTAAGATGCCTTACATGCCAGTATCCAGTTATACACATTTCAGGAAAAACGATCAGATCTACGTTTTGATCAGTAGCAGATTCAACAAACTTTCGAATTATTCCAAGATTATAAGCTTTGTCCCCAGGTTTATGATTGAATTGTACGGAAGCAGCTTTGATGCTTTTCATATTTTCTCTTCCTTTTTTTATTTCTGAGGCAACAGTAATATCACAGCCAATCCCATCACGAGAAGCCCAATTATTCGCTGCAAACTAATTTGGATTGGCTCAACACCTCCCCAGCCTGTCGTGTCGACGATCACAGAGACAAACATTTGACCCAATATGATTGCAGCCAATCCCGCGGTTACTCCGATCCTGCTCAGAGAAAATGACACTCCCATAACAATAAAGATACCAAGCGTGCCGGCAGCAATCAACATTAAAATTATATTTCTGGAATAATGCAGCGAATTGGTACCTTGAGTGGCAAATATTAAAAATATGAGGAAAGCACCTATCATACCACCCACTAAATTAGTCGATATTGTTGTACGAAAGGAGCCAATTACATCCCCTACTCTACTGCTCAATGTGGCCTGTATCCCAATAGCTAGCCCTGTTGCTAAAGCACTGACTATACCTATGATAATGATATTTTTCAACTGTGGATCCTCCCAGAAATGTAAAAAAGATGGCTAAGATAATCAAGAAGTAACCAGGAGTACTCCCCAGGTATTTACGATTTGAGTTACCATACTGCACCGGACATGCTTTTTTATCTCCCAATGTATAGAGAGCGCGACTTTAATCCCCACTGTGATGCTAATACAAAAGATAAGGAAAGCTAGCATGACCAACCGGAGGCACGTTCCCGCCCCAAATAAGTTTCTTTAAATCTCATAGCTACTGAGCCGACATTTTAACACAGAATGTAATTGTAAATAGAAAGGGAAAGTGCGAATCGATAACATTATTCTTCTACCCAGAGCTTTCTGTTTTAATAGGCTATGTGAGATTCCGCTTAATGATATGGGAGATTAATCAGACCGCGCATAAATGTGTTTACTCAAGCGGGAAAGAATATTCTTTTGTGTTATTTGAATTTATTTGGGAGTTGGCGATATCGATAGGAACGATATTGAGAGATTAAGATCACAGCCATCTGGCTTGTGCGGAATAAGCACATACGAAGGCTCGCAATCATAACCAATCATATCTATGCGCATCATATATTTTACCTGCGAAGGCAAAGAGATCACCCAACGGATATAATAGCACATATGTTCTTATTTGTCAATGTTTCTTGCATCGGTTTCGATTAGAACCACAGTTTGACATACAATATACACAAAATGCATCTTCCATAATCTTATCTTACAGGAGATGCATTTTTATCAAAGATTTGCTATCTATTCAACTGGCAGGCTGACTTGCCGTCTCCGAATCTAGTTGCTTTTCGGTCATTGGCGTTGTCGCACGAATAAATCCGGCGAACATCAATATAGCTCCAAGCAGCTCCCCGATGTATAGCGCGCCGGGTACCCCGAAGCGACTGAACGCACCGCCAAAAGCAGGGGCTAGAGCACCCACCGCGATGAGGATATTTCCGATTGTCCGGTGCAACAAGACTCGCTTGCGGTAAAAGATCCAGGCAGAATATACCGCCCCACCCACCAAGGTCACTACACCATACAAGTTAAACAACGGGGTCAAGGTGCGAATCCCTGGAGTAACGATGGCGTGTCCACTCAATTCGCTACCAGTATGTACGCTGGTGGTTAACAGACTCGGATCCAATTCTGCACCGAATATACGGATTGCAGCATATAGCGAACCAACTCCCAGGACAACCATAGTGATATTAGCCCATCTACGTTTCGCCAGCAAGTAAACAGTCCCTTGACCTAGCCAGGCTGCCACAAGTATTGCCCCGAACAGGTACCACAATCGGTACACCAAAACATTCCAACCGAGTGCACCAAAGTAAGCTTCACAGAATCCTCCGATTCCATAGAAGGTCATTCCCAAACCCCATAAAAGCAGGTGTGCGCCTCCCTTATTCCTATATCGGTTGAAGACAACAAATGCAAATATAAAACTGATTATTGCCGATATGAATGGGATCAGGGTATTAACAACGGTCATTTTCTACTCTCCTTAAATTAAGCGAATACGCCTAAAGCTACACCAACAGCGAAGATGATCATGATCACAATTACAAAAAGCAAGACACCTATGGCGACAGGTACAACCTTTTCATATATATTTGGGTATTGACGTTGAGGGGGTGATTTTTTTGGAGATTCAGTCATTGAATTACGATGCTGATGCTCTAATGTAGAAGCTATTTCAAGTTTAACACCTTACTGCTCACCAGGAACAGTTAGGTTTAGGTAAGTTTGGGTAAGTTTTATATGAGAGTGAGCGAGGAAAATTTGGGAAGATAACCGCGTTATTTCAAGGAAAGATAACTTCAATCAACAACCGCCCTAGCACCGTGACAAGTGGGATGAGCACTGAAAAGAACAGCGTTCGCAGCATAGTAGTGTTGTAAGGCCAGGTGCGGGCAGCTTGAAGGCGTTGCTCATATATATTGAGGGCGTTAAGCTCGGCGACTAAGTTTTCTACATCCTGCTTTTGTTCTAACCGCTGCACAAGTTCACGATAAGCACTGTTTAAGTGACGTCTAACTGGCTCAAGTTGGTGTTTTTTTTCAGTGGTCAATAGCTGGTGAGTTGAACGCATACTGAAGAAAAAGATTACAACAGTCACCAGCACCATAATAAAGTAAATAACCCAAAATTCTACTGCAGTTATACTTTCTAACTGGAATGTACACACCAGGCTTAATGTGATCCCGCCAATAAAGACCAGAGCTAATATCAAACTTTGCCTGCCTATTGTCTCAAAGGGAGATGGATCCAGGATGTCAAATTTCATGGGTTGTTTGTAAAGGACAACGTTTAGCCGGGTTCCGGCAATTGACACAAATATTGTCCATGCCAACAGACCATACATAAATCCAGTGGATAATATCCAATAAAACTTCAACCAGAAGTCATTTTGTTCAAATCCGGTAGCCATTGAGGAGGCTATTCCCAAAATCGCACCAATACCAAAGGCAAGCCATTCATGCTTAGGATTGATACGGGATGATTCATCAACAATCTCGTCAAAACTTTCATCATCCAGCAGGATTAGTGGTCTGATGGAACGGACGACATCATTTCCCACGCGTACCATTACCGGTGAAATATACCAGATATATATAGTCAGGCTAGGAGCCAGCAAAAGAACACGCCAATTTCCCCAACGTATTAACTCATTTATAGTCCCATCTAGATAGGCAGCTGCGAAGGGAAGTGAAAGAAGGAGGATGCTCACAATTAATTTGAACCAGGCAGGACGT
>DAOVXM010000207.1 GCA_030636125.1 Chloroflexota bacterium
TACGACTTTATGAGATTGGTAAGGTGCTATTACTTAATGAGATTCAGCATGCCCAACTGCTTAAAGTGTTGCGCCATTATTACCAAACTATCGAGTCACTTTCGCCGCGCAACACTAGCTAAAAATGAGTTGATTTGATTTCCGGTTTGTTGCCAGGTGGGGTGGATAAGATAACGCTGGCGGGCAGCCTGGCTCATCTCTGCTAGACGATCTCGATTACAATTCAGCTCGTTAATCCGGCCACTTAATGAGATAAAATCTCCTGGCTCTACCAGGAAACCATCCTGTCCATGCGTGATGATCTCACCCGCTCCGCCCGCGGTGCAGGCAATCGCAGGCAGGCCGGAGCCCATCCCCTCCAGGTAGACGATGCCAAATCCTTCGTAGGTAGATGGAACGACTAAGATTTGGCTGCGAATCATCTGGGCGGTGAGTTCCTTTTCGTTTAGCCTGCCTAAGAGCTTGATATTATCGGATAATGAGTTGGTTTCTATTTGGTGGCGAACCTTGCGGACGTAATCCGGGTCGACTTGCAAACCCCCCACGACTTTCAGTCGCCAATGCTCTTTGGGCAACCGGTTGACTGCTTTCAGCAAGGCATGCAGACCTTTGCGGGGGATGATATTCCCCAGGAAGAGCAGGCGCAGCGGTCCTGGTTGGTGAGCGCGCTGGATGATCTCGCTTTCAGAGATTTGGGAATTCAAGTGGTCCCTGCCAGGGTAAGCCACAACCGCAGGACTTTCCGCTCTGGCCATCTTTTCTACCACCTGGCGCGTCGCCCGGCTGTTATAGATGAATCCATCGACAGTGGACAGGTAATACCTTTCAATCCAGCGGTAAATTTGTTTGTTCAAGGTTGGGTGCATTTCGCTGCTACGCAGGTGGTGAACAATAGCGATAATTGGATAGGTGATGTGCTTCTGCAGACGATGGTTGAGCCAAAAAAGTGAGGGGTGGTTAAGTTCATCTTGCAAAAGCAAATCCACTTGGAGATCTTTCAGGCGCTTAAGCGGACCGGTTAAAAGATTATCTCCTAAATGGCGAGCATAGTTGCGCCAGGGAAGTGAGATGATCTCAACTTCGTCCCCCTGGCTTTGTAGGTGCTCCACTAGTTTGCGATCATAAAGATATCCCCCGGATAGAGTGTCCAAGGTGCCGTATAAAAGAAGTCCAACGCGCATAGGTTGTTTTGGGTTGATGTTTAGACTAAACCAGCGTTTCTACCCGTGCCTCACTTTTTTCTCTCTTGTCTGAATGACGCCCAGGCGATCTCGTTCTCCCATAACTTGACGGTCACCGTGCGCATGTTTATGGCCTGAATATGTGCGCTGATGGACTCGCATAATATCCGAGCAAAGTTTTCGATGCTGGGATTCAAACCTTTGAATTCGGGCAAATCATTGAGGGTTTGGTCTTGATAATGGATTACCAGGCTGTTCAAAGTGTTTTCAATGTCCACAATATCAACCAGGTAGCCATGCTGATCTAGTTCTTTGCCCTCTAGCTGTAGCTCGATTCGATAATGATGGGAATGTAGCTCGTTCTCTATCCCCCAATCACCTCCAATCAGGTAGTGCTGGGCGATAAAATCTCGTTTTACGGCGACGGTGTACATGGATTAAAATTCCTTTTCCGGGTCAAGTCTGGTAAGTGAATATAACTTGAACTGTCTCTTCAGGATTCTGGTCGATAAGCTGGTAGGCTTCTGAAGCGCGCTCGACTGGCAGGCGGTGTGTGATAAACCGTGACGGATCGACCCTTTTGATCATCTCCCAGGCCAGGTTGAAACGACGCGCTTTCGTCCAGCGCCCCTGGAGATCGGGAGCTATTGTGCTGACCTGGCTGCTGATCAAACGGATACGGCTGCGGTGAAAACGACCGCCTAAATCCAGGTCTGCCCGTTTTTGCCCATACCAGGAGCCTATCACCACTCGTCCGTTGTAGCCTGTTACAGCGATAGCCTGATTCAGCGCGGCAGGTGTGCCGGAGAGCTCGTAGCACAGGTCAGCACCATCTGGAAAGGCGGCAAGCAGCTGGTGCTGGGTATCTGGTTGGTCGGGATTAAGACAAACTTGCGCTCCTAACTCGAGAGAGATCGTGCGACGGAGTTTGTAGCGGTCGAGCGTGATCAAACTCGCTAATGGGAATTGGGATAACAAGGCCGTGGTCAACAAACCGACGATACCTTGACCGAAGACAATTACCCCTTCACCGATCATAGGACCCCCGTCCATCAGGAAATTGACCGCGGTCTCCATATTTGGCAGGAAGAGGGCCTCTTCCGGGTTAATGCCTTCCGGTAGGGTCAACAGGGCTTCTGGGTTGGTGACAAAATGGCTAGTGTGTGGTTGAAAGGCAAATACGAGCCGATTATTCCAGGTGCTATCTATCCCAGCACCAACTTCTACCACCTGTCCCACAACAGAGTAGCCGTACTTTAAAGGGTAGGCAAATTCGCCGGTCAGGGCTGGTAAGGTTTTGTCTACAGGAATGTCCTGGGGGAAATCTCCATGATATAGCAGCAATTCGCTGCCGGGGCTAATGGCTGAGAATAGGGTCCGCACCAAAACTTGACCGGCTTCCAAAGGAGGCAGCTTTTCCTCAAGTACAGAAACTTGTTCTGGGGCAGTGAAGTAAACCGAAAGACGATTCATGTGGTGAAAGTTATAGCTCACGCGGGGATGGCAGAAGGCCGGGATGGCTTACCCCAGATGAGCAAGTCGTCTCCGGCGCTCTTAAAACCAAAGTCAAGTAACCTGAGCGGAGGTTTTATGTAATTTTCAGGTGCTCGCAAACCACCGACCAGAACTGGGGCAATGGTCAGGATGACAATGTCTACCAGGCCTTGTGAAAGGAAAGATGTGATCACTCTTGCGCCGCCTTCGACCATCAAGCTCTTAATTCCTAGATCTGCTAGATGCGCTAGCAAAGCTGGTAAAGGCACACGCCCCTGGTTGTTTGCGGGAAACCGAAAAATTTTGGCTCCGTTCGCTTCAAGGGCTGATTCTCTTTCCGGGTGGGCTTCTTTTGTTGTAACAATCCAAGGAGCCGGGCTCGGACTATGGAGCAAATTAGCGTCCAAAAATAAGCGCAAGTGGCTGTCCAGGATAATTGGTTGGGGATTGCGACCCTCTACCAGGCGCACGGTCAGGCGCGGGTTGTCTGCCAGTACCGTACCAATGCCGACCAGGATCGTTTCATGGGCTGCACGCAGGCGGTGGGTCAGGGTCATCGCTTCGGGACTGCTTAAGCTTAGCGGACTGCCTCGTCGTACGGCGATACTACCGTCCAGACTCTGCGCGTAGCTCAGGGTGACTAGAGGTCTTTCTGCTAATTGGCTGTCTGCCTTGGCATCAGCTAATAATTCATCGATGGGAAACATGGCTATTAATGTAGCTCGATAGCTCTACAGGAAACGCTTCCCGGTTCAGAATATGGTTCATCCGGTAAGCTTTCGTGAACAGGTAATGGGCATTGTCTTCATTGATCGTTGTTTCTAGGGGGACACGTTCGGTTATGGTTACGCCTAATTCTTCCAGGTGCGAGATTTTTTCGGGGTTGTTCGTTAATAGGCGGATGGAGCGAATTTTTAGATACTCAAGGATGCCCGCCGCCATCGTGTAATCACGCTCGTCGGCTTTGTGCCCCAGCGCTAAGTTGGCTTCTACAGTATCATAACCCCGATCCTGTAAATTATAGGCACGTAGCTTATCGAACAAGCCGATCCCCCGTCCCTCCTGCCGGAGATAGATGATCACTCCCATGCCGGCTTCGCCTATCAAATGCAGGGAGCATCGCAACTGCTCTCCGCAATCACAACGTCGCGAACCCAACACGTCGCCAGTAAAACATTCAGAGTGCACCCGCACCAGGACATCGCTTACCCCTTGAACATCTCCCATCAGCATGGCGAGATGTTCCTTGTTTTCCAGGTTGCTGGTAAATAAGCATAATTCAAACTCACCCGCTTCGGTGGGAATACGGGCGCAGGTCATTTTTTCTACAATCAGGTTATCCATATCAATCTGTACTTTCTTCCGTTTTCCATCCTACCAACATCATTAATTGAAGGTCAACGGGGAATACAATCTCTTTCCCATGCTTTTCAGCCTCCCGTAGGGATGTTTCAATCCGGTCCAAACCAGCTGTGTATGCTTCTTGGGAAAGTAATGCTAGCTGAGAAGTAGTCTCTTTTTTAAGGAAAGGATCCTGCAACACAGCACTTCCGATCTTGGGATCTACTATTCGTTCTACGTGTCGAAGCTCGCTGTACTCGAAACCAGCCGCGCTCATCCAGTCCATCACCTCATCCCAGGATGGGAAGCGAGCCAGGTCCGTATCATAAGTGCCCTTGAAATAACGATAAACGTACCAATCCTGGTAATGTCCGTGCGGGTCCATGCCGATCACTGCACATACGCCTGCCGGTTGGAGCAGCCTGAAGGCCTCGTAAATGAATTCATCTGGTCGGTCAAAATGATGGATGGCGTTAATACAATAAACTAGGTCGAACTTTCCGCTGGGAAAGGGCAAACGTTCGGCACGTCCCTGTAAGAGATGGAGGCAGCAATCCCAATGATGGGCTTGATTCAGCATGCCGTCCGAGAGATCAAGCCCGTAGAGAAAAGAAGTCTGTTGGCGCAGATCGGCCAACCAGCGCCCAGTGCCACAGCCCACTTCCAATATGTTTTGAGCTGCCAGATCAAGCGCCAGCGATTGTAATTTCGCCGCTGTCTGCTCTTGCTTGCTCTTTTTAAAACGCTGGTTGTAGGTTGCTGCGAGCTTGTTGTATTCAACGCGTTTGGTAGGCATAGTTTGAGGCTGTACGGGCTTAGAGAAAAAAGCTTGCGAAAGGTTTAAACCATTTTAGACGTCTTTATCCGTCCACAGGAGTACGACCAGGACGAGTTCAATCAGCTTGGTCACGTATCCAAGCGCGCCTTCCGGCCAGGATTTGTCACCGATGGCTGCCCAGGCAAGGATGGTCACAACGGTGAAACCGATGAAAACCCACCTGACCAGACCGCGATTGTCTTTTGCAAAAGGTAGCGGCAGGAAGTAGGCGGCTAGCAATACCAAATATCCCAGTCCATTCAGGATAAATAATACATCTGGAAAGAGCAGGGAAAAGTGGATCAAAGCAGTGGCGAGGGTCAAAATTACGATCGCGATTTGCGTTGGACCTAATTTCGTCTGAATTGTAGTTGTACTCATGGAATTACCTCCTTTGAAATATACATAGTGTTCTGTCAATCATAATTTGACGTCTTGAATATTCGGTGACAGAACACTTTAGCAGTGTCATTTGAACTTCAATAACTCACCACTTCAGGATTGACACTGCACTAATCCCCTGCTTGGTAGGTCACCGGCTTAGACCCAGTATATCGATACAAGTATAACCCGAGTAAAAGCCCCAGACTTGCGAAGATGATATCGCGTGCCCGGATTAACAGGCTTATGCTTAAACCTAGGGCGGGGTTGAGGCCAAGTGCTCCCATCGCCAGGACCTGGCTGGCTTCCAGGGTGCCCAGTCCCGCTGGCATGGGAGATAGGAAAGCCAGGCGTGCCAA
>DAOVXM010000416.1 GCA_030636125.1 Chloroflexota bacterium
CCACTGTGTTGCTGAATCTAACAAGTTCAGCGTCTTCATACTCTTTGAATACTTCTATATTCGCCTTGAAATAGGCTACTGGTGTAGGCGCTCCTCAGTATTCCGTTCTTGCTCGAAAGCGTCTATTAGGGCTTTCGCACTTGTCAGGTTAAACCACATCTTAATCTTTGAGTTACTGTCCATTGATACTCCTTGTATACATGTCTTCCCCGACTTTATTCAAACCAGAATGATCGTGCTACTAACGGCTGCGAGCTGAGCTGTGCGGATCATACTCTCTTCCTGGTCAGTATTGAAACCTTGCTGCTTGGAGCATCTCTGCTAATCATCAACCACACTCATCCATAAAAAACGTCCACGGGGTACAGCTAATCCATCCGGTGTTGCATACCGGTCAAAAATGCGCAAAAAAGTTGGGTGGATTTCCTCCAACGAAGGGACCTCATCCGCTGCAAATCCCCAGCTTATCATCTTGTAGAGCTGTTCAATGTCTTCAAAGAACTCTGGACGGATAAATGTCCAGCTGCTGTAAAAGGTTAAACCAGCTGCCGCTAAACGTCCTTTAACGTGCTCGTACATGCTTCCATATGGATAACAGTCCAAGCGCAGGTTTCCCGGCAGTTCATCGTTCCAGGGTGGCGTCTCAACACTGGTCGGGTTCAATTGGATGAGGAGCGCCCCATTACGGGCGACCCGCCGGGCGTCCGCGATCCAGTGTAATGGACCCCGTCGCGAGATGAGCAAATCAAAGCTGTTATCATCGGCGGGAATGCGTGCTTGGCCGCCATTCGCCTCTGCGGAGGAGTCAGCGCAGATGAAAGTAAGGTTATGGATGCCCTTCTCGCTGGCGGCAGCCTGGGCCATATCGATATACGAACTGACGCGGTCATACGCCAGGAAACTGCGGCAATGGGGAGCCAGCTCTAAGGCTACTTCGCCATGCCCGCAGCCGATATCAAGCACGTCACTTTCAGTTGAGATGTGTTGCTGCACTATCTCCAGGTAAATATCTTCCCCGTTAAAGGGGAGTACCATCGAACGCCAGGGATAATAATAGCCTGATTGCAATTGAGCCAGGCGGTCATACCATGCTTTACTATGCGCTTTTAGCATCTCGTCACCTGCTCGCGCCACTTGGTGGTCACCTTACTGGCCACCCAGTTGACCAGCGACCACCATCTCGTGGATTTTCCAGATAGGCTTCCAGACCCCAGATTCCATATTGGAGAGCAAGACTACGCTGATATCCTGGTCTGGGAAATGCCGGATGAGACCGCTGGCGCCTGCGTTGATGCCTTCTTTTTGATAGCAGACGATCTTACTATCGTCTTCAACATAGAACCAAAGACCATGCCCGTACATCATCCTCCAGCCTTCTTTCCCACGGTACTTGACCTGTGGTGTCAGGAAAACTTCCGTCATCTCCGGCGAGAGAAGTTCACCTGCTTTGACTGCCCGGAGAAAGCGGTCTAAATCACCCGCAGTGACATGACCACCGCCGTCAGGCGATCCGATAGGAGGGAAGGAGTAGATGTTCTTCTTCCAGCCGATGATATTATGCTGCTCGTCGAGCATGGGGTCACTCCCCTCGGCAATGTTTTCGTGAACCTGGTCCATGCGCAAGAAATCTGAGTGGACCATCCCCGCTTTAGCGAAGATATTTTGCCGCACGTAGTCGCGGTAAGTTATTCCAGTTACTTTTTCAATCATCAAGCCCAGCAAAACGTAACTGCAGTTGCAATAGCGGCAGCCTTGCCCTGGCGCGAAATTGGGGGGTTTGTGAATGAACTGCGGCAAGAAGTCGGCGGTTTTTGTGACCGAATAATTGGGTTTGGCCTTCCACAAATCCTCGTACACCTCACTATCTTCCTCTTCGCAGTCATCACCGATGCCGGACGTATGTGTGAGCAGGTGAAAGCCGTTTACCTTCTTGGAAATCGTTGTGTCGTCCAGTTCTAAAAAATCGATCACACCTGTCTCGAAGGAGAACGCCCCCTGCTCGATCAATTGTAATGTCGCTACGGAGGTAAATAACTTGGTGATCGAAGCTGTATCGAAGCGCATATCCAGTGTGTTTTTGATCTTCCAGGGACGGCTGGCGTAGCCATACGCGCCAGAGAACAGCGTTGATTCACCCTGGGTGATGAGAATCACGCCGGAATACTTATCCAAATCTTCAAGCTCTCGAAAATACTGGTCCAGCACATTGGTCATATTCATCTAGAAAAACTCCATTTGCAACTTCTCAGCTAAAGTCATTTTAGGGGGGTTCCTTCTTATTTGATTGATGACTCTGAATAGACTAATGCTTTGTCAAGTATCAAAGTTTCATTTGGTATCTGGGTTACTACACCCTTGACAAAGCTTAAAGTGTTCCGTCAAATGTGACTGTTTATAAGAAATGAGCTCAGACGGAACACTAAGTTACCGCCAATTTCTCGGTAGAATATTGTGCATAGATTTCACCTTCAACAATAGTCCGCATCCGCTTGAGGGCTTGAAAAATTTCGCTAAAGGTGGTGTAGAGCGGGGTGATGCCCAAGCGGATATTATCCGGGGCGCGGAAATCGGGGATGACTTTTATGGCTGGCGGGGGCGATTCGATCAGAGCCCGGTTGATGCGGTAAGCCTCTGGGTGGCGTAGTGATACGTGAGAGCCTCGCATCTCGGGTTGGCGGGGTGTACCCAGGCTGAACCCCAGGGGGAGCAACCATTTATCGGCTAAGAAGATCAGGTATTCTGTCTGTCTTATACTCTTCGCTCGAAGCCGTTCCATACCAGCTTCAATCAGTATGTCAACCGCCGGTTCCAATGCTTTCATGGATAGCATCGGGGGAGTTCCCACCCGGTAGCGGGTGATGTCAGGTGCTGGGGTGAAATCGAGCTCAAAGGCGAAAGGATTCTCTGAGGCAAACCAACCCCACATGGGCTGGTTTAATAATGTTTGTAAATCCCGGCGTACATAAAGAAAGGCAGGGGCTCCGGGTCCGCCATTAAGATACTTGTAAGTGCAGCCCACTGCTAAATCTACGTTGCTCCCATTCAGATCTACTGGCACAGCCCCAACGGAGTGGCTCAAATCCCAAAGCATAAGTGCACCTGCCTGGTGGGCTTGTTCGGTCACGCGAGCCATATTGTACATATAAGCGCTTTTGAAGGCTACATGGGTCAAGCAGACCAGGGCCGTATTGTCATCTATGGCAGCCTCAACCGCTTCAGGAGGGATGGTGATACTATCAGCAGATTGAATAAGCTCAAGGTGGTGCTTCTTCCCTAAAAGGTCAATGATGCCCTGGAGAATATATAGATCAGAAGGGAAATTAAAAACGTCACTTACCACTTTGCCACGATTTGGACGCGCTTGCAGTGCTGCCAGCGCTAATTTGAAGAGGTTGATCGATGTTGCTTCGCTGACAAGGATCTCATCGGCCTGTGCTCCCACCAGCCTGGCTATTTTTGCCCCTAATTCAGTGGGTGTATTAACCCAACCATCATTCCAGATGCGTATGAGTCGCTTCCCCCATTCTTCTTTGATTTTATTCTGCATGAAATCGACAGTGCGTTTGGGGAGGCGACCGAGCGAATTTCCGTCCAGGTAAATCAGGTTGGGGTCATC
>DAOVXM010000205.1 GCA_030636125.1 Chloroflexota bacterium
ATATTTTTCTAAGACCGGTTTTATGGTGGTCCAGGTGTGGTCTGATAACAGCCCTTGTTGGTGGCGGTGATCGAGGTGTTCGTAAGCCGCCCGGTTGGCAACCGCCCGGGCGTGACGGCGCTCATATTCATCTTGGGCTTCGCTGCGCACGATAAGTCCCAAACGATGTACGAGGGGCTTCATAGTGAGCCCCTGGAACAGAAGCGTGAAGAGCACGACCCCAAAGGTCATAACCTGGATCTCCGCACTGATTTCAGGGAGAACTGCAGGAAGACTGAGCGCGAGGGCCAGCGAGATAGCGCCGCGCAGCCCTCCCCAAAAGAGCACATGCCGCCATTTGAAAGGGATTTCACGTTCAACAAAAGAGAGCCCATACACGCCGATCCCCCTGGCAACCAGGACGGCGAGGATTGCCCAGAGGATTAACTGCCAATTCTCGAATAACTCGGGTAATTCTATCTGCAAACCAATCAACAGAAATACGAAGGAGTTTGCTACAAAAGCTGCGTATTCCCAAAAGTTGACCAAAACGATGCGCGTTGTTGGTGACATACCCGTTGGGCCAATATTACCGGCAACCAAACCTGCAGCTACAACCGCCAGCACGCCACTAACACCCAGGATCTCAGCGACGAGGTAAGACCCGAAAGCCAGCACACTGGTCAATGTTGTTTCAATCAAGTAATCATCGATGCGGCTGATCATTTGAGAGATCAAGGCGCCCAGCAGGATGCCAACAATTAATCCACCTCCAGCAACCCGGACAAAGTCGACCACGCTAGAGAGCAGGCTGAATGAGGCTGCGCCGGACACCGCAATGACAACAACCAGATCAAATACTACGATTGCAGTCCCGTCATTGAAGAGGCTTTCACCTTCCAGGAGCACCTGTAAGCGTTTCGGTACGCCCATAGTGCGGAACAATGCTACAACAGATACCGGATCGGTGGCAGCGATCAAAGCCCCAAAGACCATTGCCACAGGGATCGCCAAGCCTGTGCCCCAGGATACGATACCCCCTACCAGTAAAGTTGTGAGAATGACGCCTGGGATAGCCAATACCAGTATTGGGGCTAGATTGTTGCGCAAATCGTCTAATTTCAGGTGAAATGCAGCTTCGAATATCAGGGGAGGGATTAAAAGCGCCAGGATCACGGTCGGCGAGATTTTTATATCTACCGGAGTGACAAAGGTCAACAATAAACCAATTATGACCAGCCCGACCGTATAGGGCAAACGTAGCCGGTATGCCACCATGCCAACCACAACGGCCAGAAAGAGCAAGCCGATCACGATCTCTTCGATGAGTAGAAACTGCTCTTCCGCTTCATCAGCGAGTGAAGATGTTTCTTCACTTGAAGTATCACCAGTTTGTTCAGAGCTGGTGTCTTCTGGTAAAGGCGTTTCCTCTACGGATACACTGAACAGCGATGAGTCGATATTTGTTATTTCGCCGAAATCAATCGCATTGGCTGGTGAACACGCTGCCAAGGAAAGCAAGAGCAGTATACAGCTTAGAATATAAAACAATATCTTATGATGTGATAGCAATTTGACGGAATTATTCAAGGACATTTAGACCTCTAAGCCAGATTCGCACGTACCAACACTCATGGCCCTGAAGACGTTACAGAACGCTTATCAACTTAATATAGATTACTCGCTAAATATTTTACCGTATCAAATCAAACCGGTATATGGCTGCAACTGCAATTCGAAGGAGATTAACTCATACCTGACATTGGCAAGCTGGCCCCTTTATCCACCAGAATCGTTTGACCGCGAATCATACTCGCGCCTGGTGAGCATAAGAAGGCAACCAAGCGTGCTATATTTTCAGGTGTAACCAGATGACCGGCTGGGCATTGATCAACAGGAAATCCAGGCTTTCAAAGTCTGCTTCCGGTTCGTCAAATTAGTGATGGCGCGACCAATCCCGCGCCCCACCTTTGAAGTTCCCCCCGCTGATTGTATAAGTCTTTTTGCCCTGGTATTATTTACAAAGAGATCATGTAAATGGCAACGAGCTGGTGACGGCTGGTATGCCTCCAGCATCCCTTGTTTGGTTCACCCATACGTTTACTCCCGGCTTGTGATATGGGCGCTTGATATAAGCCAGCGCAATGGGTCCGAATGTAGGAGAAATAGTTGCTGAGGTGATCGTACCAGATGATTTGCCCTCCACCCACACCCGCTCACCAGCTTTCACTGGGTTTTCTAAGCGCAACCCGACTAAGTGCTTGGTAACCTTATCATAAGTTAGTTGTCTGGCGATAATTTCCTGGCCTGTGTAGCAACCTTTGGTCGTAGAGATGGCAGTTTCGAGGCCGGCTTCCAGGGGGGTGTAATCATCTACCAACTCCGCAGCAGCAGCGGGGATACCCGCCTCGACTCGTAATACCTGGTAGCTCTCGCTGGGTAAGGGTACTGTACCAGATCCTAACAAACTGGATACCAGTGTTTCTCGAGACTCTAGCGGGAATAATAACCGATAGCCGGCACTATGCAGAATCTTTTCCCCCATAACTTTAACCGGAATATTAGCGATGGTTCCAAAGACCACTTGTGACAATTCTGGTACTGGATCAATACCCTTAGAGAATAGTAAATTCTCCGCATCGAGGCCACCCAGGACAATTTGGCTTATTTTATCGCTGGAGTCAATGACGGTAACTTTATCCATAAAAAAAATGCGGCTTTGTAAAAAGCGCGTGGTCTTGGCGGCGTAACCAGGGAGTGTGATGACACCTAGTCTCTCTTTTTCTATGAATAAGTTGAATACGTCCAAGATACGGGCAGTGGGGCTGACTAAAAGAGTTGAAATTGTGCGCTCAGCGGTGAGTAAGTTTATGTCATTTGTAGTTTGTCTTTGCAGGAAGTCGAAACGATCTGGTCCTTCAATTTCTAGGAAACCACTATCAGTTTGCCGGTAGTATAGAGCCCCATTATGAACGTTATCATATCCAGGCAAGTTGTCAGATTTTATTAGTTTCACGGGTTCATCCAACTTAAGATATATGGTAACTGCTCAGCCTTTGGTGAGAAGTTTCGTATAGCGTTAGACATAGGATATTGGATATGTAGTCAAAAACCATTGCGCGAAGCGAACGACGCCTCGCGCAACAATGGAATTCTTATATATCAATCAGGCCTAATATCTTGTGATGTATCTGCTTGTAAAGGAACCCCGCAACAGGTTGCGGGGTTCTTTATTGACTATGCTGCTTGAGGTACTGGTGTACCCATGGTCTTTGGGTGGGGTGGAGGGAAAATGCTCTCAAATTCCTCGCGTGAGATTGATTCCACTTCAAGCAAGCGTTGGGCGACGGCATCCAGTTTATCGCGGTACTCATAGAGGATTGATCTCGCCTTCTCATGGGCTTCAGTGACTAAGTTGCGAACTTCCTTGTCGATTTGTTCAGCCACGGCTTCTGAGTAATCGCGCTGCTCGGAGATCTCACGCCCCAGGAAAATCAATTCATCTTTCTGCCCATAAACCATTGGACCTAATGCGGCGCTCATACCGAGCCGGGTTACCATGGCACGCGCCATCTTGGTTACCCGCTCGAGGTCATTAGAAGCACCGGAGGTGATATCATCAAATACGACCTCTTCAGCTGCGCGCCCACCCAGTAAGCCTACCATATCGGCAAACAACTTCTTACGGGGCATAAGGGTTCGATCCTCCTCTGGTAATGCCAGGGTGAAGCCTCCAGCCGCACCGCGAGCGATGATAGAAACCTTATGTACCGGGTCGGCTTGGGGTAAAGTGTTCATCACTACAGCGTGACCGGCTTCGTGATAAGCGACAATACGTTTTTCTTCCTTGCTGATCAGGCGGCTCTTGCGCTCAGGACCGGCGATGACACGCTCGATAGATTCTTCCATTTCTGCCTGGCCGATTAATTTCAAGTCACGCCTTGCTGACAGGATTGCAGCCTCGTTGACCAAGTTTTCCAAGTCTGCTCCTACGAAACCTGGTGTAGAACGAGCAACTACAGCTAAGTCAACATCAGGATCTAGATGCTTACCTCTAACGTGCACTCCAAGAATGGCCTCGCGCCCGCGCATATCAGGGCGATCCAGCATAACCCGGCGGTCGAAACGACCAGGACGCAGCAATGCGGGGTCAAGAATATCGGGCCTGTTGGTAGCCGCGACGATGATAACGTTCGTGTCGGTATCAAAGCCATCCATCTCGACCAGCATCTGGTTAAGGGTCTGCTCGCGTTCGTCGTGGCTGCCGCCCAGGCCAGCACCCCGCTGGCGACCGACTGCGTCGATCTCGTCCACAAACACAATACATGGGGAGTGACGCTTAGCTTGATCGAAAAGGTCTCGTACACGACTGGCGCCCACACCAACGAACATCTCGACAAACTCAGAGCCAGAGATAGAGAAGAAGGGAACGCCAGCTTCACCTGAGACAGCTTTTGCCAGCAGTGTTTTGCCGGTTCCTGGAGCACCAACCAACAGAACACCTTTCGGAATGCGGGCTCCCAAGGAGATGAATTTCTCAGGCTCGCGTAGGAATTCGACTATTTCCTCGAGATCTTCTTTGGCCTCTTCGATGCCAGCTACATCCTCAAAGGTCACCGTGGGTTGGTCCCCAGTGAACATACGCGCGCGTGATTTACCAAACGATAACGCGGCGTTGTTGCTGCCTTGTGCCTGACGGAAGACAAACCAGAAGACGCCTGCCAGGATAATAAATGGAAGGATGTAACCCAGGGCGGTGGCGATACCCAACCAGGCGCTGGGTGCTTTGATTTCGACCTTGATCCGGTCTGAGTTGAGTTGTTCGCTGGTCACACCTAAAGCGATCAACTGGTCTACTAAGGTGGAATCAGCCTCTTTATGAGAGGTGGATGCCTCTCCATCAGCATAAATCACTTCAAGTCTGTTATCGTCTTCGACAATACGGGTGATAGTACCACGTTGGATGTCCGCAGCCACTTGGTTTATGGCCAAGACCTCTTTTGTGGTGGCTTGTTGTTGAAAATTGTAGACCACCATCACAATGATCGCGATAAACAATAAAAGATAAATAATCGATGATCTCCTGCGTGTTGGATTCACGGATACCTCCAAATGCTTATAAAAGCCACATATCTACAGCATGATTATACCAATCTATAGTCATGGCTGGTAGTCGTGTTTTAAGAAAATAGATTTTTCTAACAACATTCTAACATATTTGTTTAATTTAGCCTGAGCATGGATAATGGCTCACTGGAACTTCCGTCGAAGCAGGCACAGGTGGGGTTTTGGCTGGTGTAAGCCCGCCAATGCCCCCACATCTAAGACCACACCACGGAAAGCCTTTAAGATGCTACATAATTGCCCTTAGGGGCTATTTGTGGGAAGGTATAGAATAAGGATTCAACAAGTCGCTCCATATATATAGACGCCCTAAAGCCTCTATTCTATTACCCAATATAATAGAGGCTGTATGAGTCTTTTGCTAAAATCCGGATTTTTTATATGCAAATGCCGGAAAGGGTAGGTATACAAAATAGCGTGGGACCTTGAAAAAATGAGGGACGGCTTGCATACTTGAAGCTCCTACACAACAAGGAGCAAGCCATGAACCCTCAAGAACAATTTTGCCCCAAAATGAACTGTGAAGCAAGAGGGCAAC
>DAOVXM010000211.1 GCA_030636125.1 Chloroflexota bacterium
AAATGCCGGCGCGTTTACTGCTTTGGGCCGGAATCGTGATTGCCTATTATTTCATTACTCTTCCATCTGCGATAATCCCGCAATATTACTTAGTAGGGGATCCTACCTACGAAATCCTGCCCGCTGTCCTGGGTGCTTATACGGACTATATTCCGCAGGCGATTTTCGATATCTTCATCACTTCCCTGGTCTTTATCGCCCTGCCGTTGTCATACGTCCGTCCGCTGTGGTACGAAACGAAGAAAGCGCCAGAGCAAAACGGCTCAGGCACAAAATTGGCATGACCGGATCGAAGTGGTGAAGTTCAAGATGAATAGGAAAAAGGTGCTCTATGCAAATGAAAAACTCGGTAATCTGGAGGATGATCGCCTGGTTCCTGCTGCTGGCGCTGATCCCGCTCGGCACCGTTATGATCTTCGTTCAGAGGCAGGTGAACCAGACTGTGCTGAACGTCGAATTACAAGCAGCCCTCAAGGAGGCGCGCCTTTTAGCCGCGGAAAGCGCCAATCACCCAGATGCGTTCGGGGAGCACGCCCAGGTTTATGAAAGTGGTGAAGAGATCGCCTTCATCCTGGGAACGGATGGTACTTACCTGGCCCATACTGACCGCCAGAAGGCCGGCACTCCTGCTGGTAATGACTTCACCCCCGAGATCCTGCAAACATTTACCTCCGGTGAAGACGGGAGCCTAAACAACGCCGCCAACGACCAGATTATCGGTTATGCAGCCATTCCGGGCCAAAATGCAGTTGCGGTCATCCTCAAAGATAACCAGGCTGTTATCAACACCCTGGATTCTCTTTCAAGATCCATTTTTATACAACTTTCCGTCATACTGCTGATAACATCCATTGTTAGCGGGATAGCCATCCTAGCGGTGATCAGTCCATTACGGCAGTTGGCAAACTTTGCCGATCAAGTAGGCTCCGGGAACCTGGATGCAACGATAGATCAGACTGATCTTGAAGGTGAAATCGCAGTGCTGGCAGGCAGCCTGAGCAACATGGCAGCCCGCCTGCGCGACCTTATTTACAACCTGGAAAGTAAAGTCGAAGAACGCACCCGCGACCTGGCCATTGCAGCGGATGTATCGCGCCAGATCACGCGCGTGCTGGATATGGAAAATCTCCTGCCGGAATTAGTGGAGAAAACGCGGCAGGGCTTCAGTCTGTATTACGTCTCCTTGTACTTATACGACCAGCAGACAGAAGGACTAACCTTGGAGGCAGGCACAGGCAAGGAAGGCCCCCTGATGAAGTCGGAAGCAAAATCATTTCACATCAGCGCGCGCCCGAGTCTGGTGGCGCAGGTGGCGCGTGAACGCAAGGTCGAAATCATCAATGATACAGAGCAGTCTACCATTTACTCCATCAATCCGCACCTGCCTGACACGCGGGCTGAAGCGGCATTCCCGATGTTGGTGAGCGATGAGCTTGTAGGCGTGCTTGACTTGCAGTCTGAGACCGTGGGGCGCTTCCAGGAGAGCGAATCGCAAATCTTCTCAACGCTTGCCGAACAGATCGCTATTGCGGTACGCAATGCGCAGTTATACCGCCAGCAGGAACACGTGGCGCAGGAATTGGAGCGCACCGACCTGATGAAGAGCCAGTTCCTGGCCAGCATGAGCCATGAATTGCGCACACCGCTTAATGCGATTATCAATTTCACCCAACTGATCGCAATGGGTGTGGCCGGACCTGTGACGGAAGACCAGCTGAGCATGTTGAATACCTCCCTGAGCAGTTCCAAACACCTGCTGCAGCTGATCAACGATGTGCTGGATATCAGCAAAATACAGGCGGGCAAATTGAGCCTGTATATTGAAGAGGATGTGAACCTGTATGATGAGATCCAAGCGGTGGTGGACATGGCCGAGCCCTTGCTGGGTAAACAAAACGCCTTATTGGAGCAACCAATAGAATTCATTCAAGATATTGATGATAACCTGCCGTTGACTGCCTGTGACCGGCGCCGCATCCGCCAGGTGCTGTTGAACCTGCTTTCCAACGCGATCAAATTCACCGAGCAGGGCAGCATCACCCTGAGCGTGAAAAAGAAGGGGGAAGAATCCATCTTTGCTGTGATGGATACAGGTCCTGGCATCCCGCAGGAAATGCAGTCTCGCATCTTTGAGCCTTTTATCCAATCGACCGATGGTATTAAACATGCGCAAGGCACCGGGCTGGGTCTGCACATCTCGCGCAGCCTGGTCCAGGCGCACGGCGGCGACCTGTGGGTGGAGAGCAAAATTGGCGAAGGGACTACGATCTTCTTTACCCTGCCCTTCCGACCGCCATTGACGCAATAAAGGAGGTTACTTATGAATCCTCAACAACCCGTTCTGGTTTACGTGGAAGACGACGAGGCCAGCATCATTGTGATGAAAGCGATCGTCGAAAGAGTAATGAAATTGCAGACCCTGCATGTTCTGCAAAACAGGTCTGATTTTATGCAGCAGGTGAAGCAGCTCGGTGTGAGGCCCGATATCTTTCTATTTGACATACAAATGGACCCTTTTAACGGATTTGATTTGTTGGCCATGTTACGAAATGACCCGCAGTTCAACAAGAGCAAGGTGGTCGCCCTCACAGCCAGTGTGATGAGCGAAGAGGTGGCGCGCCTGAAGCGAAGAGGCTTTGACGGCGCGATTGCCAAGCCGCTGAATATCGATGCTTTCCCGGATTTGATCGCCAAGATCATGAATGGCGAGAGCGTCTGGTATATCGTCTGAGACTTGGGCTTGACGCTAATCTCGCTAACCCCTCAACGTATTGATGATAAAAGGAAGGCATAGATGAATAACCTGGGGGTTCAAACCCGTTCCGAAGCGCTGGTTTTGGCGGCAAAGAACAACCTGATCTAGATTTTATTGCGTGTCAAGTGAATACCTGTCCAAATGGACAGGTATTTCCTTTAAAAGAGACAGGTGGAAAAAAACGAAAGAGACAGGTTACAGACTGCCTCAAAATCTATAGAATATTTTATAGACAAGCTGGTTTTAGGGAAGCACCTGCCGACCCATTACCCACCCGCCGAAGATAAGACATACCCAAAGGAGTAAAAAATGAACACCAAATCTAACAAAACCCTTTCCATTTTGATGCTGCTGGCCGGGAGCCTGTTATGGGGATTCTCGATGGGGAGCTGGCTGGCGCCACTGGCTGCCTGGATCGGGCCGGTTCTCGTCATGCGCTACGCGCGTGATCACAAGGTCGGGCGTGGGTACCTGCTCGTCCTCGCCGCCAGCATCCTGGCGACGTGCATCGGCTTTCTCGGCATATGGCTGGGAGGGCTGCCGCGACCGATGGTACCCTTCCTGGCTGTCGGCATCGGATTCCTATGGAGCCTGCCCTATCTTGCCGACCGGCTTTTAAATGGGCGACTGCCAGGCTTCTCGAGCACGCTCGTCTACCCGCTGGCGGCGACGACCCTCGAATTCCTGTTCATTCATACCAACCCGTTGGGCACCTGGGGTGCAACGGGATTCACCCAGTACGGAGTTCTGCCGCTCATGCAGCTCGCATCCGTGACGGGCATGATCGGGATCACCTTCCTGATGGGCTGGTTCGCTTCCGTCGCCAACTGGGCCTGGGAGAACCGGGGGCGTGGCGCTGAGGTTCTCCGGGGACTGGGGGCTTTCGGGGCGGTTCTCGCCGTCGTGCTTGTCTTCGGCTTCGTGCGCCTGAACCTCGCCCCCACCAGTGAAACCGAGGAAACCGTACGGGTGGCCGGGATCACCGCCCAGTCGCTTGCAACCATGTTCGAGCGGGTGACGGAGAAGTTAGGTCCAGATGCAGATATCGCATCCCCCGAATTCCGACAAGAAGTCCAGTCTCATTGGGAGGCCTATTTCAACGCGACCGTGCGCGAAGCCCAAGCAGGCGCCCAGGTGATCGTCTGGCCCGAATTGCACGCGATTACGCTGCCCTCGGACGAGGCATCCTACATTGCCCAAGCCCAGGAAGTCGCCCGCCAGAATGAGATCTACCTGGCCATCCCTCTCGGCGTCTTTGACCCCGAAATGAAGCAGATGACTGAGAACAAGTTGCTGCTGATCGACCCGAGCGGAGCGATCGTGATGGAGCACTACAAGTACGGCGGCGCTATCATGGAGACCACTTTAGTCGGCGACGGGATCCTGCAAACCGTGGATACACCCTTCGGCGTGCTTTCGGGCGTTATCTGCTATGACCTGGACTATCCTGCGGTCATCCAACAAACTGGACGGAACGGTACAGGTCTGCTCCTTGTTCCAAGTAGTGACTGGTTTGAGATCGACCCGGTCCACAGTCAGATGGCCGTGTTCCGCGCCATCGAGAACGGCATGTCCCTCGTGCGACAAACCAACGGTGGCCTGTCGATCGCCGTCGACCCCTATGGACACGTACTCGCCCAGACGGACTTCTTCGGTGCCACAGACCGCACGATGGTCGCCCAGGTTCCCGTCAAGCACGTTGCGACCCTCTACACGATGTTTGGGCACTGGATTGAATGGCTATGTGTGGCCGGGTTCCTGTTCGTCGTAGCCTGGGCGTTGATCGCAGGCCGGCAGGTGAAAAAACACAACGAACGCATGAAAGGAGATTGATTAACCATGAAATCGATTTGATGGTCTATCTCACCCCGATCACGTTTGGCGGGTATTCCTCGGCGCTCAAGCGCATGGTGGATCACCAGATTCAGAACGTTTTACCGTTTTTCGCCAGGGTCTCGAGTGAGACACATCACCGCAAGCGATACAAAAAATATCCCGATCTTCTTGCTGTGGGTTGGATGGATGAGCCCGACGCGCAGGGTTTGAGTGGGCGGGCTCGCTGGCGTTGGGTGCTGGTGAGATGATAAACGGGGCGGCGGTGGTTGAAGGGGGCGGGAAGACCATCCTCATGCGCAAGTCGTTGGATATGGCCGCGGAAGCGCTGGTGCAGGGGCAGGGGCAGGGCATTCCGGAAGCCGCGCAAGACATCATGGCCAGGCCCGTCGTCCCCCACTGGTTGTACCGCCTGCTGGGTGGGATGGGCCGATTGGATATGAAGTTTTCTACCGGGTAAGCGCAAGATATAGTTGAACGATGGACATTACCAGACTAGCTATTGCTCCAGAAGCATTCGATACAAATACAACTGCGAAAGAAAAAATTGCTCCAGCGATAAGTCCTGGTCTGACAAGTGCACCTCTGCTCAATATACAAAAAGCCACTGTTAATTGAAAGACGATGAGCGATATGGTAATTAGTCTTGCATGGGGAATAACGACTTTTTGAATCAAATACTTTGCGGGAGCTAAAATGGCTTTATCAGCAAAGCCTCCATAAAATTCATCGCTATGACGCAGGGTATACACTGAATTGAAAATTGCGCCTATTAGATATAGAACACCAAATCCAATCTCGATCAAGTTTCGGAAAAGACTATTTACTTCCATGCTCCGCAAATGATACGGCCTGTTGTTTAGAACTTCTAACTGTTAGCAAGCCAGTCACATAGGTAGATATAAATATCAGGGCAAAGGGAATCCACGTC
>DAOVXM010000212.1 GCA_030636125.1 Chloroflexota bacterium
GTCATTAATTTTTTACAGCTTCCAACAAGCCCTCTACTTGATAACCTGATTCTTCGGCTGCTTTTAATAATTCAGTTATTACTTCATATTGGGTGATGATCTCCTGGGCTCCTAGGTCGGATTGGCCCATTTTGGGGCTGGTTTTAACCAAACTGATTAAGAACATCCACCATAACAATTCTTGAAAAGACTCACTATTGAACCATAGGACATCCTGGTATCGATTGACTCCCAGAAATTGTTGTAGCTCATTATCCCTTAGCCAAGATTGAAGTGCATGGTAGGCTCTTTGTTTCTTCGGAATTTGACCATCGTACCAGTCCTGGTGGCTATTGAGTAGTTTTATGATACCTAGAGACCTCCATGAGACATGTTCGGAAAGTCCCATGTTTATTAGAGTATTTGCTATAATTTTGCCGAGCAACCATTCGTCAATCCAGGCGCGGCTTATGCCTGCATAATCTTTATTGCTGACCATCTCACCTAAACTGTGTGTAAATATCCAGCTAAGGAGTGTTCCCCAGGCTAATGAAGCACCCTGGTGGAAATCTGGTTGATTGGATAAACCAGAGTCGATATACTTCAGTGCGGCTTTATACTTTCGCGAACGCGGCTTAGGGAATCGCTCTTGCAAGACGGGAATTTGTAACAATGCAAAAACCTCCTCCCGTATTTTTCGACCAATTGTAAGTGAATCGCCTGTACCACTTGAATGTTCCTTGATACCATTCAATAATTTTATGGCTCTATCTTCTACTTCATTAAAAACCGACTTATTGGCTTTTGCCTGTGCGTTATCTATGAGTGCTCGGTTATCAATCAACCACTGCAGTTGACCTGGATTTACCAGCTCGTTGAAAGGTGTGTGAATGGGTTGCAGGAAGATTTCTTGTAATGCTTCATCTATGCTTGGGACGCCTCTCCCGTTGAGGTACTCTGTTAGCTGTTTGTATTGTCTCCAGTTATCATCCTGAACTTCTCGGAAATCAAGGAAGACGGAATATTTGTATGCATCCAAAGCCACAAATAATCCCTGATCATGCAGTTCTTTGTTATTGCGGATGTACTCTAAGCCCGACACATGGTCTCTGAATATCGTATAGAAACGATGATCGTTTATTAAGTTTAACCCCTCGCCAAGAGATTTTTGCCTCAGAGTGCGCTCATCTCCTGAGGCAGATTTCTCGAGGAAAGCTGCTGAATTGCGAATCCATCCTTGAGTGCTGGAGTATTTATTATGATAAACAACCAATGCACGCTCATCTCCAGCTCGGTTGGAGTAGGCGAACACATCTTCGTTAACGTGGTTGTCAGGAGAATAGAAATCATAAAGCAAGAAATTGTGTGCTTCGGCAAATAAATACCGCCTTCTCAGAAGAGGAAAGATCTCTCGTTCGTGACGCTCGATAAGGTCTCTATCGGGAATTTCATCCCAATAAGCCCGTTGGTACTCCATCCCATATTTCTCAGTGAAACCCTCGATCTGACCATGACCGAACATGGGGAGTCCAGGCAACGTAGCCATCAAGGTACAGATGCCAAAATACTTATCTCCCTTCCCGAATTGATCAACAGTCGTTCGTTCGTCAGGGTTGTTCATGAAATTGACGTAGCGTTTAAGAATTTCAGTATCAAACTCGAGGGTGTTTTTAATCACCAAACGGTAATCTTGGTTTTTTTCATCGCGTAGCATATTCATGAATGCACTATTGTAGACGCGATGCATGCCAAGTGTACGCACGAAGTAACCTTCCATCAACCAAAACGCTTCAGCTAATAAGAGTGTGTCTGGCACCTCTTGTGCCACTCGGTCTACCACTTCGCGCCAAAATTCAACCGGCATAATCTCGTCGAATTGTTCCTTGGTCAAGCCATATTCTGCACGTGAAGGGATATCGCCACCGCTACCAGGAACAGGAAACCATAAGCGTTGGAAATGTTTCTTGGCGAGAGTCATAGCGGCGTCAAATCGAATGATAGGGAATTTACGCGCCACGTGTAAGATTGTCTGCATAACAGCTTCCCGCACTTCGGATTTTAGGAAATCAAGTTGGGCAGTGTCGTTCCAGGGCATTGAAGTGCCATCGTTTCCATGATATATATATTTCTCTTGGCCGGTCCAGAAATCGACTCGCTTGAATGCCACCGCTGCATCGCTATTATCGAAGTAATGGTCCTCCAGATAAATACCCACCCGGCTGTCCCAAGATAGATTTGGACCACTGAATGTATAAGATGGAAATGGGCTGTGTTCAAGTGAAATGAACCAATCTGGGTGTTCTACCACCCAGCGAGAGTCAATCCCCATGTGGTTAGGAACCATATCTGATGCAAGACGTATCCCCTTGTGCCAGGCGCGATCACGAAGGGACTGGTAAGCTTCTTCTCCACCGAGTTCACTGGCGATATCATAACTGAATAAGGAGTATGCCGAGGCTACTGCATCTGGGTTGCCGCGTAATTGTTTAATTTTTTTGGATGCTGGGCTGCGCTCCCACAAGCCAATTAACCACAGTCCTGTGAATCCCGAATTGGCGAGTGTGTCTAACTCCTCATCCGGGATTTCATCCAGCTTCGAGATCTGGCGTTCGTATTTTTTTGATAATTGATCAAGCCAAACATGAGCATTCTTGGCGATGAGCACCAAGCTGGGCATCCAATCTTTATCTGGGCTGAAGCGCTCGGGTTCCACTTCAAGACCAAAAAAATCGTATATGACGGCTTGTCCAGGCCCGAAGAAAATTGCCTTTTCTTCTTCTTTAATGAGATCAAGACTGCTGAGCAATCTGTACAGGTAGCTACCCAGTATATATCCCCATTTAGTGCGAATATATTCCAACTGTCCAGGAAGCGAATGTGGTACTGCGATGGCGGGACTGCGCAACATGTCCAGCAGATTTTGATTCTCTGGACCGATGGAAGGCTGAGTATCGAAGAATTTGTGCAAGCTGGTTGAAATATCAAGATAGGCTGTTTCCTTTTCCAGAAGGCTATCGTCGAATAACTCCAGATAAGTGGAACAAGCTGGATTGACGTTTGTAACCCATAGCAGGATCATTTCTTCGAGCGCTATCAGGTGATGTGGTACTCCATTAGTAGATTGATTGATATAGTCATCAAGACTGATTTCGTTTTGATAGACGGTAACAGGCGGATATTGTTCCGTAAATTTGTGTAGGGTGGCATCTACTTTATTTTGGCCGACTTTA
Source organism: Chloroflexota bacterium (assembly GCA_030636125.1). The sequence continues at coordinate 3,210 of DAOVXM010000212.1, forward strand.
TCGCATAGCCATTCATAAGCTTGTTCAATAATGTATGGGTTACGTTCCAGGCGATATTGGGCGATAACAAGATGCAGGATCTCATCAATTAGTCCTAGGGCGTTAATCTGACCAGATTTGACGCTTTGTTCTGGGAAATTCACCAGATCGCGTTTTTGGTTCATCTTCTGGGCGAATACCCGGGCCGCGTGGAAATTGGCGAATATGACATTCCCACTGGAAGAAAATAAGGATTGATCGAATTGGTAATAATCTCGCGCTTCACGCGAGATGTGGAATTCCATCATTAATCTATGATATTTCAGCATCAATCCTCCTGGAAACCCCAAGCCTTTTCTGTGATTTTTATTCCCGAGATATTAAGAGGGATATTCTTAAAACAACTGGGCGATATTTGTCAATACAAATTTGTGTTGTGATCTTAATTATGACTATTATAACAGTCTGATGAAAAATCCACCTATTTATTTCGCGTCTGAGAAAATTTGCTTAATAAAATCTGAGTTCTATGGACGATGGTTGATTTGTGAAATTTTTCTAAATGATCAGTCGTGATAAAATTTCTTTATGCCATTCACAACCTTAATATCTACATCTGAATTAGCAAACCACCTCAAAGATCCAGGTTGGGCTATAGTCGATTGTCGTTTTTCGCTTATAGACACTGAACAGGGGCGGCGACACTATCTGCAATCACACATACCCGGGGCGGTATATGCTCATTTAGACGAGGATCTATGTGCGCCTGTGGTCCCCGGCGTGACCGGTCGCCATCCACTACCTAAAATCAATAAATTGGTGCAGAATTTGTCTCAATGGGGAATAGGGTCAGGTGTACAAGTGGTGGTCTATGATGATTGGCCAGGTGCTAGTGGAGCGATAGCTGCCCGATTGTGGTGGACATTACGTTGGTTAGGACATGATGCGGTCGCCCTATTAGACGGAGGCTGGGAACGCTGGAAAGCAGAGAACCGTTCCGTAGTAGATGGGGAAGAAGTGCGTGAGCGACGAGAATTCATTCCTTACCCACGCTTAGAATTTATCGCAACCAGTGATGACGTAGAAGTTATGAGGCGGGATCCAACATACCTCGTCGTAGATTCACGCGGGGCAGACCGCTATCGCGGAGAGAATGAAACCATTGATCCTGTGGCTGGCCATATCCCTGGGGCGATATCAGCTCCCTATGCCGAAAATATCGGCTCGGAGGGACTTTTCTTGTCCAAGGAAGCCTTACAAAGAAGGTTTCAAATGTTATTAGGTGATCTACAAGCTGAGAATGTTGTATTTTATTGCGGTTCGGGCGTTACTGCAGCACATAATTTGGTTGCTCTGGCTTACGCTGGTCTGGGAAATGCCAGGCTTTATGTCGGTTCCTGGAGTGAATGGATAACAGATCCTGACAGACCAGTGGCAAAATAAAGGATACAGATATTCGAAATTTGTGAAAACCTTAGTGGTACTCGACCTTGGAATGTATCGCTAGCTCGTTCTTACAAGTCTCGATAGCGCGAATTATCTAATTCTTTGCGCAATTTTTCTTCTTCCGAGATAACAGGTGCCTGATCTCTGTCGCCTATCATCTCCAATTCGGCTACTTCCGCAGCCCTAAGTTCCTCAGGAAAAGCTCGCTGAACGAGACTCCACTTACCACAATGGGGACAACGATCAAATTTCCCAGCACCAAGATTAAGACCCCAAATATGTCGGCCAAAAGGGCGACCACATTTCGGACAAATCGCACCTCCCCATAATCCATAAATCCGTGGCGCACCTAAGGGTGTGTTACTTTTCGAACGACGACCAACAAAAGTTGAGATTATATAAGAGAGAAGAATTCCCCCGAAAACAATAGCTAGAATGGGAATCAGTATTAGTAGAGCAGATTTCCAACCTTCCTCAGCCGAGACAAATTCAACTCGGATCTGGTTGCTGAACAATTCGCTGCCATCCTGAGTGAAGCCGATTGCGGTTAATGTATGCACGCCTAAATCGTAATCGCCAGTTTGGAAGCGTAATTCGAAGGGGGGTGTGTCAACATCTCCTATGACCTCGTCATCAATTAAAAAAGCAACTCGATCTATACCTTCAGGTCCAGCTACTTTCATGGAAAATGTGCCTTGAATTTTTCCGGTCCCGGAGGAGTAGCCGAAATTACGTCTGAGGCTTAAAGTAAGCTCTTCATCAGATTGTGCCCAAGTTGGGAAAACGATTATCGATGAAGCTAGTAGCAGAATCAGGCAGATTTGTATAGGTTTCTTTTTCATGTTATCCCACGGTAAGAATACTGAGAATAGCAGTCTA
>DAOVXM010000503.1 GCA_030636125.1 Chloroflexota bacterium
AGCTGCAAGAGAACCCCACCAGCATCCGACTTGTGGATGATTTCTGGTGAAGCGATCTTAAGTGCGACCGGAAAACCTACCTGCTGAGCCAATTCAGCCGCTTGTTGGGGCGTCCGCGCCAGCCGGGGACGCATCGTAGATATTCCATAAGCATCCATGAGATCGAATGCATCTTCCTGAGTGACGAAACCGGCAGATTTATACCTGGAGAGGATAGATTCAACTACCTCGGAATTAATGTCCTCAAGGGCGCCAGATCTCTTCGCGATCCGGTTTGTTAGTGACGACAGGTAATCTGCACGTTGAGATAGCACAGCCAAAGCCTCGGCTGCTCTCTCAGGAAAGCGGTACTCCGGCACCCGGGCAGCCCTAAAATGCTCAACAGCTTCTTGGATAAGGCGCTCCCCCATGAGAGCAACCACTACTGGTTTATCAGCGGTATAAATTACTGGGATGATGGCTTTGGCAATTCCGCCCGCCGTATGCATGGGAGGTGGCGGCAGGATGACCATCACACTGTCCACCTCAGGGTCGGATAATAGTATGCGTAGACAATTCGCGTATTGCTGGGGAGTGGCAGCTGCCAGCATATCCACCGGATTATGTAAACTAGCTGCAGGATCGAGCAGTTCCTGGAGTGCTGTGATCGTCTCAGTAGTTATCCTGGCTAATTTCATTCCTTGGGCTTCCAGCGCATCTACAGCTGTTACCCCAGGTCCACCTGCATTTGTCAACACAGCGACTGACTTTCCATCTGGTAAGGGGCACCAAGCAAGGGCACGCGCCCAGTCAAAGAGCTCCTCGGTAGTATCAGCACGGATCACACCCGCTCGGCGAAATGCAGCATTATAGGCGCTTTCTAAACCAGCTAATGCACCAGTATGTGAAGCCACTGCCCGTTGTCCGCTCTCATAGCGACCAACCTTTAATGCAACCACAGGCTTTTCCCTGCTCACTGCTTGTGCTTGTTCGAGAAAATGTCGACCATCGCTCACCCCTTCCAGGTACAAGGTGATCACGGAGGTATAGGGATCTTCAGCTACAGGAGCAAGAAGGTCTGTCTCGGTTACATCCACCTGGTTACCAAGACTGGCCATGCGGGAGAGCCCGAATCCCTGCCCGCGCGCCCAATCGATCACTGCGGCGCAGATCGCACCCGAGTGAGAGATGAAAGCCACATCACCAGCCGTAGGACCAGGGGGAGACAGAAAAGTCGTGTCAATTGGTAAATGGGTATCAATCAATCCAATGCAGTTCGGTCCGATCAATCTTACATCAAATCTCCTGGCGATATCCAGGCATTTGGCCTCCAGCGCGGCACCCTCTGGGCCAGTTTCACGGAACCCTCCTGCAGCGATGATCATGGCTTTGATCCCCCTCTGGGCGCTTTCTTCGATCGCCTGCGGGATCGCCACGGCGGGAATGAGCAGAACGGCGAGATCAACCGGGTCTGGGACTTCGCCAACATGCGTGTACACTGGAAGTCCCATCAGAGTCCCACCCTTGATATTTATAAAATGGATCGCCCCCCGGTACCCACTTTGCACTAGGTTTCGAGACAAGCCATATCCCAGCTTCGTTGGATCCAGGGAAGCTCCGATTACTGCAACCCCCTCTGGGGAAAAGAAAGGAATAAGGGATGGGTCCGATTTCATCGGTAATTTATCTCCAACGAGGCTCGTTGCTTGAATTTAAGTTCGAACGAGTACATACCCTCGCCCAGTGTCTCCCATGGAATGAGTACACCATCCAAACGGGCGGATTCGATTGGATTTGGAATTGCGAGGTCGATCCTTCCATGAGCACGACCAGGACGTGCCAATTTTAATCGCAGACTTTTATCATTTGCCTGCCAGTCGATCACCTCTAATCCTTGCGAGATATGCAAATCGCCCCCCAAATACTGGGGTCGATACTTGCGCCGCGGCTGCAGAGCGAATAAAACCACCCCATGCGGAGGAACTTTTTCTAAGATGAGCCCCTCAGGTGAAGCAAGTTCATCCGGAAGGATATATGTCTCACCCGACCAAAACTCCCGGGCGTACATTTCTCCGGCCCCTTTCAGGTAGAAATCACTCTGTCGCAATGTGAAGTCTTGGGTTTCATCCTGCCAATTGAATAATCCAATGAGATGCCAGCCTCCTTGTGGACCTTCAAGGTCGAGTTGGACGCGTTGAGGCGTCACACTGTCAAACCAATCAAGGATAAAAGGACGCTTTCCGATCAAGGGTAACAGGCTCGCGGCGATCTGCCTCCTTTCTGGGGGCAATTCAGGCAGGTGATCCGAAAGTATAAGGGAGCCTCCCGTCAAGGCAATCACGCTGGCAATTGTCTGGACCTCAACTTCAGTGAGATGGGTATCTGGACGCAACAGAAGACAATCCGGATCATTGATCCACCAGCGTCGGTGAAGATTTGACCGTACCAGTGAGCTGTGAGCTGCGTTAAACGCAGAGGGAAAAGAAGGCTCATCCCGGATGTAGTAACGGATACCCCTATAGGAAGAATTCCAGCGTCGGGCAGTATCTGCGCTGATCCGCATGGCATCCACGAGCCCAACCGCGGATCCTAACGGGCAACTACATCCCAGAATGAAGGTATCCTCGCCAGCCGCTTCTCGCACCGCTTCAAGACCAGCTCGCATCACTTGGGCGCGAGTACGGG
>DAOVXM010000367.1 GCA_030636125.1 Chloroflexota bacterium
CTAAGGCATGCTTTTACCTCATCAAAAAGATTATTCCAGCTTTCAAGAGGGCGCCCAGCGCTTAAAAACCGCGATGAGCGGCATCCCGGACCGTGTTCCGGTGTATGCCCAATTACACGAATTCGCCATGCGGGAGCTGGGTGTACCGGCTGATGAGTTCTACACCACGCCTGAAATCATCACCCCAGGCAGCCTTGAAATAACGGAACGTTACGGCATCGACGTGAGTTATATGGATTACGATGCGTATAACATCGAAGCCGAGGCCTTAGGCCAGAAGGTTATCTTCGACGACAACCACATGCCGGATGTCGACCGGACCGCCCCCCTGATCACCGGGCCTGGTGATCTGAGCAAAATCAGGAGGCCGGATTTTGACACCCAAGGGCGCTTCCCGATAGTCATCGAACTCCAGGAGCTTTATGAAAAGCTGACTGGAATACCGGCCACTTTGCAATTTACGGCACCGTTCAGCCTGGCTGCAAACCTGCGCGGGATCGAGCCGTTGATCATGGACATCTACCGCGATCCCGACTTCGCCAGGGGGCTGTTCGAGGCCCTGGTAGATGAAGTGCTGGCCCCCTGGATTCTGTATCAGAAGAAACATTTCCCCAAAACCACCAGCATCACCGGGGCGGACGCCACCGCTTCCCTGCCGATCGTGAACCTGCCAATTCTCGAGGAATGGATCGTACCCTACATTTTGCGCCTGCGCGAAATCTGTGGTCCTGAGGTATACGTTCCGAATTGGGTTGGCGAGCGATATCTCAAAGATCCGGAGAAGCTCCTGGAACTCAAACTCCAGGTCTGTCCGGATTTTCTCGAGGGGCAGGACCCTGATGTAGAGGCGCTCGGCCCTTTGGTTTTTAAAGACTATGCGCAAAAACAAAGTGTCCCTCTGATCTTAGGCCTGGGAGCTGGTTTTCTGGCAACCAGCGCTCCCGAGCAAGTGAGTGACAGGGTCCGGTACTATGTTGAAGCAGGTGGACAAGATGGGCGTTTCGCGCTCTTATTATGCAATCTGGGAGCTTCAACCCCACCAGAGAATGTGAAAGCAGCCGTGGATGCCGTAAACACATATGGCTGTTACAATCAGTGAAAAACTAACTTCATCTCTTATATGAAGAACAATTGTAATTGCTCAGGCTACGGCGAGAAGTATCTCCCTACTCGCGGCTGAGTAGTTACCAACAATTGAGCAAATCAATATGGGAAAAACGAATAAAGTCATCCTGGTACTATCTGATGCCCTGCGCTACGACACCGCCGTAGCAGGAATGGGTTACCTGGGACATCTGGTCGAGGTTAAGCTCGCCAGTCTCTATAAGGTAATCGGCGAACTTCCCAGTATGTCGCGCCCTATGTACGAGACAGTTCACACCGGATTGCCGGTAAGCGCACATGGTGTGGTTTCTAATTATGTCATTCGCCGCTCCAACCAACCGAACATCTTCCAGCTAACCGTCGAAGCGGGCCGGACTACCGCCGCGGCGGCCTACTACCGGATCTCCGAATTGTATAACCGCGCGCCTTATGACCCAATCGACGACCGCGAAGTAGATGATGCATCTCTGTCCATCCAGCACGGGCGCTTTTACACCCAGGATGCCTACCCTGATGTCGAATTATTTGCGACTGCTGGGATGCTGGTGCGCAAATTCAACCCCGACTACTTGCTGCTGCATCCAATGGGTATGGACTACGTTGGAGAAACTTACGGCGCTGATTCTAGCGAATACCGAAACCATGCCATCCGACAGGACATGTGGATGGCGACCATTATTGCCGAATGGATAAAAATCGGGTATAACATCCTGGTCACCGGTGACCACGGCATCGACGCCGACAAGCTGCACGGCGGAACCAGACCAGATGTGCGCGAAGTCCCCTTGTATCTCATCCAACCTGGTACAGCAGGTCAAGGCGATACCGGTGAAGTGATTTCCCAACTTCAAATTGCACCGACCATCTGCAAGTTGCTGGGGCTTTCGATACCAGATACGATGAAGCACCCTTCAATTGTATAAAACTCGACCGATAAATTCCAAATCGCTCTTCAGTGCGACACTTACGGAACTTCACATAATGGATAAGCCAAATCCCGATTAACGCAGCTGAAGAGAGCGGGATACCTGATTATCTCGCAGTTCAACCACAAACTTACACCTGACTTTATACACGCGCTGTACTCATTTCTGCTTCACCGGAGGTAGTCTCAGTGAGCTGGCTTTTGATCATATTCATCGCTATCGCTTTGGTTTTCGATTTCCTCAACGGTTTCCACGATAGCGCTAACGTGGTAGCTACAGCAATCGCTTCGCGTGCCATTCCACCGCGCTGGGCTTTGGCGATGGCATCCTTGACGAATTTTATCGGTCCCTTTCTCTTTGGGGTAGCGGTTGCCACGACGATCGGTGAAGAGGTGATAACAGAGGAGGCGGTAACGGTACCAGTAGCGATGGCTGCGCTGATCTCAGCAATAGTCTGGAACATCCTTACCTGGTTGTTGGGCATCCCATCCAGCTCATCACACGCTCTGATGGGAGGTTTCGTGGGTGCGGCCCTGGCAGGTTATGGTGTAGCAGCCATCCAGATCGAAGGGTTGACCAAAATCATCATCGCTCTGTTAATTTCGCCCGTAATAGGGTTATTCTTCGGCTGGATAATCATGCGCCTGGTACTCTACTTTGGGCAATGGTTTACACCTGGGGTAAACAATGTCTTCCGTAAAGCCCAGTGGATAACTTCGGGAACGCTGGGCTTAAGCCACGGCACGAACGACGCTCAGAAGACGATGGGGATCATCTCCCTGGGGCTGGTGGCTTTTGGCGTCATACCTGAATTTTATGTGCCGACATGGGTCATTGCAGTTAGCGCCACCGCCATTGCGCTGGGCACGGCCTTGGGTGGTTGGCGACTTATCCGTACGATGGGCGCTGGTTTTTACCGGGTGCGCGCGGCACACGCTTTTTCATCCCAAAGCGCCTCAACGGTGGTGATCATGGGCGCGGCGCTTTTAGGTGCACCGGTCAGCACGACACAAGTAATCGGGTCGACCATCGTGGGCGCGGGCGCAGCCCATCGATTTTCCATGGTACGATGGGGATTAGCCGGGCAGATTGGCGTCGCCTGGGTGATTACCATCCCAGCCACCATCCTGGTAGGTGCACTGGTATTCTGGATTCTTAAATTGATTATATGAGAGGTGAGGCTTATGGCTAAGACACCATTCTGGAAGAAAATCAACCTGCGCGATATATTCAAAAGAAAACCAAACCGTTTTATTGAACTTCTGGTTCAACAGGCCACTCTCACCGAGGAGGGTATGAATGCATTGTTGGCTTACTTCGATAAGCCGACTAAAAAACGGGCCAACGAGGTCGACAGATTAGAAGGTGAAGCTGACGAAATACGACGCATATTGATCGATGAACTGAATCGAACCTTCGTGACTCCGTTCGATCGTGAGGATATCCATGCCCTTTCACGCGCGATTGACGACATGCTCGACTACGCCTACACCACGGAAATCGAGATGTCGATCCTGGAGGTGAAACCCAACGATAATATGCGCCAGATCGGCGAGCTACTCGTGAAATCGGCTGGCGAGATCCGCATGGGCGTGGAAAGACTCGCCGACCACCCCGGTGTTGCTTTAACCCATGCCGTCCGCGCTAAGAAAATCGAGAATGAAGTAGAACTGCTCTATCGCCAGGCGATTGCAGACCTGTTTCACCAACCGGAAGACGCTGAGCATATCGTGCAAATGCTCAAATACCGCGAAACCTACCGCCACCTGAGCAACGCCGCAGACAAAGGAGACGAGGCTGCCAACGTCTTATCTGATATTGTGGTCAAAATGGGTTAAGTACTCAATATTTTGGTTTAACTAAATGGGGGTGGATTATCCGAACGGTCATGAGATCAAAATTGGTACAAACTGGCGACAATCTTCATCTTATCTTGTGGGAGATTGCTTCGACAGAAAAACGCTGTCTCGCAATGACACCTGTTCAA
>DAOVXM010000474.1 GCA_030636125.1 Chloroflexota bacterium
ACTCCTTCGATGCTTGCTATGTCGGCAGAGCTGGATAATGTCCAAGAGCAGGGCATGACCGGGAACGTGGGTCAAGCAGTGGTAGGCCAGACCCAAAAATTATTAAAACAAGGCGTTGAGATGCGGGAAATCACCGAGGATATGATCGAGCCCGCCACTGTGACAGTATGTGGTAGTGGCAATATTGCGCAAGTCTATTTCAATCTGTACCCGCGCAAGATCACGATGAGTGAGCTAAACGCGGCCTACCCTGGTTTGGTGGATGATTTGGTAGAGCATGAAGGGGTGGGCTTTGTGGTTACCTATGCAGATGATGGAACACCGATTGTGCTGGGGAAAGGTGGCAAACGGGACCTGCACAGCGGAGAAGTCAGCAATGAAGATCCATTAATACCTTATGGTGATGTGGATTTGCGCGCCAGGCAGGTGCGGCGGGTGGCAGATTTCCCCCACGCGGGTGACTTGATCGTGAACAGCACACTCTATCCCGATGGCACTGTGGCGGCGATGGAGGAGCTGATAGGCAATCATGGCGGTCTAGGTGGCGAGCAGACGGATGCTTTCTTATTACACCCGGCGGACCTGGAACTACCGGCAACAGAAAATTCTGCTGATGTGTTCGCTATACTTGATGCCCGGCGAGGTTTGCCTGGAGCGCCCCCGAAGCCCCAGGCAGTAGTTGTTGATGAAGGTGTGAGCGCCTGGTCGCCGAGTACCCTGGTCCAGGGTATAACTCGCTTTAAGACATGGTTCAGGCTTGCTGTGCATGCGTTGATCCTCGATCGCAAGGCTTACCGGGAAATCGTTCAGGATGTTTATATGACCGGCCCCGCCTTGCTTTTATCCCTGCTTGGCACGCTGACCATGGCTAGCTTGAGGGCAAATGGCCTGAATTGGGAAATGTTTCTCGGGCGATATCTGCTTTGGTTATTTATGGTGCTAGTAATATTTGGAGCAGGACGTCTATTGGGTGGTAAGGGCTCCTTCACTGCCACATTCCGCGGCATGGGTTTTGCTCAGGGTATCTATGTGCTGGACCTGTTAGCTTTTATCCCGCCCATAGCACCGTTAGTGCGAATCCTGGTTACAGTGCTGACATTTATTGCAACCTGGATTGCGGCAGTTGAGGCCCATGAATTAAAAGGTTGGCGGGCTATCCTGGTACCTATCGGGATCATAGTAGTGGTCCTCCTGGGCCTGTTTATTGTGGGCACGCTGGCAGAAGGCTTTGTGTTTACGTATGAATCTTTGCTGCATGAGTTCGGCCTGAGATCACAGTTGTAGTTGCCTTGGGGATTTTCAGGACTGCCAGTCCTCTGAGGACTGGCAGTCCTTTTTTTTGGATAATTTTCGTGGTATCGGTGTAAAATATCGCTGGCAGGTCGGCAATTTTGCACCAGTCATCATTACTTTCCTGGTCAAGTTATTGGCATTGTTTTTGGAATTGAGAGGGTATTAAGGAGAGGGATTATGAGCATAGAACCCAAGCCACCTAAAGGTCGTGTTCGTGTTCGTCACATCCGGGTCTTGGGTTTATTCCCGGCAATCGCGATTGGCGCAAGCGTGATGGTGAGCCTGGGCGTTTTCATCTTATTAGGGCTGACCCTGGATGTCGCTCAAAAAAGTGCGCCGTACGCGCTATTCGTACTGGTTTTCCTGCCTGTAACGCTGACTTACGCTGAACGCGCCATTGCGAATACAGACGGTCGCGGGGGAATCCGCCTTGGGCGCTCTGGGGATCCTAATTGGTTTACTTTTGCGGTGGACTGGTTAGCATTTGGTGGTTTTGCCAGCCTGGTGGCGTTAATTGGTTGGGGAGTGGCATTGTATGTCAATCTTTTGCTCCAGCGTTTGTTCCTTATCTCTATTGATGAAGCTTACCTGGCTTTGGCAGCGATTATTCTAATGTCCTGGGGCAGCGCCCTGGGGCAGCACGGCACCTGGCAGACAAGAACACGCCTGGTTTATCTAAGTGTAATCGTCTTGTTAGGGGTGCTTGGCTGGGGATGGTTTGCGGAAATTGAAATGGTAAGCCCAAAGTTTGCCCTTACGGCGCCAGGGAATATTGTCAAGGGGATAGCCCTCTTGGGATCTGTCCTGTGGGGCTTAATTTTAATAGTAGACCATCGCGATCGTGTCCGCAGACCTGAGCGCAACTTGTTGCTATCTTTGGTGGGTGCCACTCTCTTATTGAGCGTCGCTGGCCTGCTGGCAGCGCTGGTTGTGCTGAATTACCCCACTTTAGTGGGGGATCTCGTGCCACTGGCTACCCTAACGGCTTCATCCGGGGGCGTGATTGAGGTAATTTACCTGGTGGCGGGAATTGTCATCTGTATCGTCGGCTTGGACAGGGCTCTGGTCAGCGGTCGCCGTATCCTGGGTTCCATGTTTCAAGAGGGTTTTTTTCCTGCCCGTTATACGTCGCTTAACCTGGTGTCCGTGGTGATGCTCAGACCGATGTCCTTGCTCGTTCCGGTCAGTCTCCTGGTTGTTGCCCTGCTGGGGTTCCAGGAGATAGTCAGCCTGTCGGCGTTGTTATTCTTTTTAACTACGGTTCTAGTGAATAGCCGCCAGATTTCCCGAGCTCTGACACGGACACAGCGGCAAGCCGGATTCAGGCTGCCGTTCCACCCTCTGTTCCCAGCCCTGGCTGCTGTGATATGTCTGTACTTCGCTTTTGCCCTGGCGCTCCCTACTTGGTTGATCGGTTTGGCCTGGGCTGCTTTTGGCGGGATATACTATTTTGTGTATGCCCGCAAAGGAGGGATGGCGTCTCGTAGGCGTGAACATGTTATCGCCGAAGAGCTCCCCGCGGAAAAGGAGAAAGCTTATCGCGTTCTGGTCGACGTGATTAACCTGGATACTGTTCCCTCGCTCCTACGCGCTGGTGTCAAACTGGCCCAGATGCAGCAAGGACAGGTCGTGGTTATGCAGGTGCTGGTTGAACAAGAGGAGTCACCTGCGGCTGTGCAACGTGAAGAGGCTAATAGCGCGCTGGGGAAATTAAAGGAGGCGATTAAGGGGATTGAGACTGAGGATGTGCCGGTCGAAAG
>DAOVXM010000020.1 GCA_030636125.1 Chloroflexota bacterium
CGATCACGCCTGGGCAGACTGCGTTTACTCGAATATTGTAAGCCGCGAATTCACGAGATGCTTCGCGAGTTAACCCAAGTAAGCCACTTTTGCTGGCAACATAAGCCGAGCGGTCTCTCAGTCCGTGGGCGCGTCCGGCAATCGAACCTATGTTGACCACCACACCACCGCCTTGCTCACGCATCACTCGTCCCACCGACTGCAGGGTGAAAAACGCACCTGTAAGGTTAACATCGATGGTACGCCGCCAATCCCATTCATCCATTTCAAGTATTGAGGCATGTGGCTCTACCCCCGCGTTGTTTATCAGGATATCGATCCGTTCCCAATCATCAAGAACTTCCGACACCATGGCTTGAACAGGCATTTTCTTAGCCACATCGTACACATATTCCTTACAACGCCCGCCCGCGCTGGCGATGTGGTCTACGGTCTGTTCCAGGTTTACAGGGGTGATATCATTAGCAGCCACGATGGCGCCGCGCTCAGCAAAAGCCTCGGCTATCGCCCGGCCTATGCCTCTTCCAGCGCCGGTGACAAGTACAACTTTATTCGTATATTCATACATAATAGCTCCATCACCGCAGCGAAAGTCGTCAAATGAAATCCAACCTTTAGCTTTTCACAGAACCCTCACACACCGGGATATCATCTGAATTCAAATTCGCATTGAGCGGCAAGCCAAGATACAACGAGGGGTCCAGCGTGTTCCGGATGTCCAACTCGTTACGGAAACTACCACGACCGTCATCTTTGACAATCGAAAAATGCAGATGTACACCCGTGGGGTTATACGGATCGCCGGAATAGTTGCCCTGATAGCCCAATAATGTGCCCGCCTCTACATATACCTCGGCTGTACCTGGAGGAAATTCTGCGGAGATATAAGAATCCCCCCCTACATCGGCCATATGCGTGTAATAAGTCCAGATTTGACGACCCGGGTTGAGGGGATCTTCAGGTATACGGATGATCACCGTTGATTTCCAATCTGGCAAACGGCTCAGATATCCAGGGTAGGCTGCAATAACCGGTGTCACGTTCAAGCCATTGCCACCGAAAATATCGATTCCTTGATGGTGGTGCCCTACTCGAAAAGAATCATCCCATAGATAACCAACAAAACCATCGGTGGGGAAAATAAATGGCGCTTGCCCACACTGCTCCCCAGCACGAATAGACCATTTAGGGCGGCTCGCTGAGTTGTTAAGCCAAGCCAGGACGCGGGCTGAGCGTGAGATATTTGTCCCATACCAGCGATAAACGAAATACCCTGCTACGATAACCAGAATGATCAAAGCAGAGAAGATAATACGTGGCAAGGAACGGCGAGAATTCATCAGCGGGTCTAAACAGAGGGGTTGTTAACCAAATCCATCACTCGGGCATTTGTGGCTTGGAGAATGTCTTTGGGTGATAAACGCAGCAGCGCGTTCTCCGCCCCACCCCCAGCGTAGACAACGGACTGTTCCAGCACACGCTGGTCAAGCAAAGTTTTTATCGGTTGGCGATGAGCAAAGGGCGGCATTGCACCCACCTCATAACCAGACACTTCCAACACCGTTTCTGGTGAGGCGAGCTTCACTTTCTTCCGGCCTACTCCACAAATACTTGCAATCGCCCGTCGATCAACACGGTCAGTGCCGCAGGTAACAGCCAAAACTGGTTGGTCGACCACCATGAATAAGATGGACTTGACGATCTGCTGGGGAATGGTACCCGCAGCCATAGCGGCGGCTTCCACAGTCGGGGTAGGCAATTCCAGGAATAAAACCTCTCCCTTGATAGCCCGATCTTCTAGGTAGGCTTGAATATCACTCGGTGTCAGCACTGGGCTCACTCCCCATGTCTTGTTTGTATTTGCGAATATTTTCCATATCATCCTCTTTGTGATCCGCAAAGAACAATGTCATCCGTCCACCTGTCATGGATTGTAATATTTTCCCAGCAGCGCTCCCTGAAGGCGAGTTCATCGCCTCTTGAAGCGCCTGTAGCGTATCAAAGTACAACTCATGGATTAAGGCAATATCACCACGGCCATACAAAACGGAATCTACGCGGCATGTCACTTCCCGGCGCAAACCTGGCATACTTTCTGCATGTCGCAAAAATTGTGGCCAGGTCTCGTCAAAGACAGCCCAATCATCTGGTTCTTCAATCCATATCACTAATTTATGCATCTGCTCGTCTCCAGAGTACATTATACTCGTAGAGTGAACAACTCTCAGTATCATCAGGTATTAATATAAAACTTAGCACCGGCGCCTGTTTATATGGTATGATACCGCGCAATGGAGGCAAAAATGGAAGAAAAAATCACAATCATTGAGGGGCCTCCCCCGACTTTTGAAGCCGTCACAGATGGTTGGGTGCTGGGGCTTAGTGAAAGCCCAACCCTGGCAGATATCGCCGTCACCCAGTTACGAACCTTTAACGGTCCTGCCATGGTAGAGCGCTGCTATCGTGCCTGGAACAATCGCCAGTCGATCATCCTGGAATATCGTACGCCAGAAGGCCTTGAGCACCAGGCTCCTATCGTTGCTGCCCGTTTTACGGAGCTCGACGATGGTCACCTGCTCCTCCTCTGGATTCGTCTCACGGACGACACCGTTGAACTGGAACTGGGCTATGATGACGATATAGGGGATGACGAGGACCTTGATTTCCCAGATTTACTATAAAAGACCTTACTGACATGAGAGAACCCGGGCTGCTGTAGCACACCCGGGTTCTTTTTTTGAGAGTTTAGGTCCGCAAGACATAACCGCCTTGCTCTACAATCTACTCGTATCCATTCGGGTTTAGGGATTGCCAGCGCCAAATATCTTCACACATCTCGCCAAGGTCTTTAACAGCAGCCCAACCTAGCTCTTTCTGTGCTTTTGACGGGTCTGCATAAGCCGCAGCAATATCACCTGACCGTCGAGGGACTATCTTATAAGGGATATTCTTTCCACAGGCTTTCTCAAACGCAGCTACCACTTCCAGCACACTATTTCCACGGCCTGTGCCGAGATTATAGGTAACCACTCCCGGATCCGTTTCTAGCTTCTCCAGAGCGCGTAAATGCCCAATCGCCAGATCAACAACATGGATATAATCCCTTACGCCTGTCCCGTCGCTGGTTGGATAATCATTACCAAAAACGGAGAGTTCAGCCAACCTGCCAACTGCGACTTGGGAAATGTATGGCAGCAAGTTATTGGGGATACCATTTGGATCCTCCCCAATCCTGCCACTGTGGTGCGCCCCAACCGGGTTGAAATAGCGCAACAGGGCAATATTCCAGGTAAAATCAGCTACCCATAGATCCCGCAGGATCTCTTCGATCATTAACTTTGAGCGACCATATGGGTTTGTAGCAGACAGCGGAAAATCTTCCGTGATGGGAACTTTATGTGGCTCACCGTACACGGTACATGATGAACTGAACACCAGGTTCATTACGCCATATTCCTTCATCACATCGCATAAAACAAGCGTTCCGGCCACGTTGTTATGATAATAATGCCACGGCATTGCTACGGACTCACCCACAGCCTTCAAGCCAGCGAAATGTATCACCGCATCAATAGGAGCGCGTCCAAACACAGCACTGAGAGCGTCCCTGTCGTTTAGATCAACCTTATAAAACTCCAATCCCTGCGCGGATATTTCTTGCACCCTTTTCAAAGACTCCTCTTTACTATTGGAAAGGTTGTCCACAACTGCGACTTCATATCCCGCTTGAAGGAGTTCTACACAAGTATGACTGCCGATATAACCGGCACCACCAGTTACGAGTATTTTCATATTATCCAAATCCACCTAAAAAATAAATGTTTATGGCAGCCAGCACAGCAAAGAGCGAAAAGTCCCCGACGCCCGCCAGGATGACCTCGCCAGTCTGGCGCTTGTCCACCAACCTCAACGCAGGATAGATACCCTCCACGCGCAACAATGGGCCAGCAAACCAGGCAAATAGCGTCCCCCCGATCAGGCCACCAATGTGCCCCCAGTTATCTATACCAGGTGAGAGACCGATCACCAGATTTATTGCCGCTACCGTGATGATGTTAATCAACGCCCGTTGGCCAATTTTGCCGTACACCTCCCTGTTGCGGTAAAAGAATACCCCTTCGGCACCCAACAAACCAAATATCGCCGTAGAGGCACCCAGGGAGGGAGCGGGAGAAAACAAGAACGAAAACACATTGCCAGCAAATCCACCTAGGAAATAGAGGGCCAAAAAGCGCCCATGCCCGTATTGACGCTCCAATCCCGGTCCGAAAATAAACAAGGCATACATATTGAAGGCGATATGAAGAAACGATCCATGCAGAAACACCGGCGTAATTAAACGCCAGAGTTGCCCTTGAAAAATCAATTCGTTAATTTTCATACCCAAAAGGGCTGGGTAATCTACCCCTGCAATAGATTCGCTAGCCATCTGCAACACAAACACGATTATGGTAATCCCCATCAGCGTGTACGTGACTGCTGGGGTGGTAGTGGGGGCTCTAACAGAGACCTGCCGGGGGATGGCTTCCTGGCCAAATCCCTGCGGTGGGGATGAATCCGAGTTTGAAGATGATGGATAATTTTGATTCACAAAGTCACCTTTCTTGGGTTGACGCGTTGATGTTCCGCCTGTATGATCGCCAGAATCTTATCGACCGTCTCGTCAAGCAAATCTTCCCGGTTGACCACCACATAATCGAACTCATCGATACGCTTTAATTCCTGACGGGCTGTAGCAATGCGCAGATTCAGCCCCTCAGGAGTCTCCGATTTACGCGCTTTCAAGCGGTTTACCAATTCGTCTTCATCCTGGGTGGTTAGAAAAATCAACACTGCCTCGGGGGAAAGCTCCCGGATGGTGGCTGCCCCTTGCACGTCGATCCGCATAAGAACGTCTTTCCCACTGGCTAAAGCCTGGCGTACTTGTTCCTTGGGAATACCTTTGTAGTCATTATAAACAATGGCATACTCAAGCAATTCATCCATCTCTATCATTTCGGCAAACTCATCGGAAGAAACAAAGATATAATCCACTCCGTGCACTTCATCGGGACGTGGTGGGCGCGTGGTAGCCGTGACCACAAAATGAAAAGGGAGATCGCGCTCCTTCATGCGCTGAATGACCGTGTCTTTCCCCACCCCGGATGGCCCAGAGATGACTACCAGCAATGGCTCCTTTTGATTTGGATTAAATCCGATCGGGTATGTCATATGCCCTCTATAAATTTGAATAAAATTGTTGCGTATCCTTGCCCCGTTTCTAAACTCCTGATTATAATATTGAGGAGAGGATACAAAGGAGATATATTATGCCTACTTATCAATATCGGTGCCTGAACTGCCAAAAACCCTTTGACCTATTCATGTCCTATAGCGAATATGATACCAGCAGCGTTCACTGTCCCCGCTGCGATAGCGATCAAGTGCAACGACGAATTGGCCGAATCAGGTTCGCTCGCTCGGAAGAGAGCCGTTTGGAATCGTTTGCCGATCCTAGCAACCTGGAAGGCCTGGAGGATGATCCGAAGGCCCTGGGGAGCATGATGCGCCAGATGAGCAGCGAAATGGGAGAAGATATGGGTCCTGAATTTGACGAAGTGATCGATCGCCTCGAAGCCGGACAATCTCCGGAAGAAATTGAAGAGAGTATACCAGAGCTGGGAGAAGGTGGTAGCGATTTCGGGGGCATGGACGGCTTCTAACCCTTAACCGGCAACATCCCTAACACCAGCTGACGAATAGCCGCCTGAACAAGATCGGGCGGCTGTCCTGCATTAACTACCTTCCATCGTTCAGGTTCCGCCTGAACTAATTTATGGTACCCCTGGCGTACACGTTGGTGAAAAGCCAGATCGTAAGCATCTAAGCGATTCCACTCCCCTCCGCGAGCCCGCCGCTGTAAACCTTCCTCTACATCAACATCCAATAAAACCGTGAGGTTTGGCTTCAATCCGCCGGTAGCAAACTCGATAATGGTTTTTAATTTCTCTAAATCCACCTGATGCCCATAACCCTGGTAGGCAAGGGTTGAGTCCGCGTATCGATCGCTTAGAACGATACCACCGCTCTTCAGATGTGGACGGATAACTTGTTCAACGAGCTGGGCTCGTGAGGCTTGAAAGAGTAAGATCTCTGTGCGCGGTCGCATGGTTGTATTTTCCAGGTTGGAGAGGACATCCCGGATTTGGTCACCAATAGGCGTCCCTCCAGGTTCACGGGTGGCGAGCACGTCGTATCCTTCTTGGCGCAAATATTCAACCAACTGCGCAACTTGGCTTGTTTTCCCACTCCCCTCAGGTCCCTCGAATGAAATGAACATAACGCGTTAGGTGTTACTCCCGAAAGATGCGTACTTTTCGCCGTGGCTCTTTGCCATAAGAATGCGAGACTAAATTGGCCTGGCGCGCCATTTGATGTTGCAAACGCCGGATTGAAGCTGAGGCGGGAGGCAGCTCGACCCATCTTTCACCATTCAACACCGCGTTAATCGCCGCTGTCGTCTCATTGCGGATACGATCTTCGCTCTTTTCCTCAACAGCATCCGCAGCCAGGTTGAATATATCGCCCAGGAATTTCTGCATCTGGTTGATGGTATTTGCCCGCAACACATAGATCGGCATTCCTCGATTTTCTGCCTCCACAATAGAACGCTGGCGTTTTCGATAGTATGTACGCAGAGTCACCAAGACATCAGCCTCACCTGCATCATTCACCAACCGGATGGGGACTCCCAAGCGTTTGGCGGCATTTATCAAGCGGTTTCGCGCCACGCCATAGGCATAAATACGAACAGTCGGCAATGGCGCTCCACCTCGCTCAGGTTGAGCAGCTCCATTTGGTTCAGTCTGCGCGTATGCAGATCGACCCCCATTATCCAGACGGCGGAACCCTTTCTGCCCCTGCTGAGCAGGAAGGGGCCTGGCAGGAGGTGGTGTTTTCTCGATTCGGATCTGCCCACTCTCATCCCGGAGACGAACTTCAGGTGGTAAAGGATAGCCTCGTAAATGACCATCCACGGCTTCCGCCACATCAGGATGGACAGCCAGGCGATCTCGGGTTTGGATCTCGATGAGCACGTCGAAAGTGGGCGGCGCCCGCCTCTCTAATACCGTCTTTTGTGTCCCCCTGCGACGGGCTTCTTCGTCCGACAAGGTGACCGACTCAATTCCGCCTACCAAGTCCGACAGGGTAGGGTTAAGCAGCAAATTCTCTAGCGCATTACCGTGGGCAGTGCCAATTAGCTGAACGCCTCGTTCTGCTATCGTTCGAGCGGCTGCTGCCTCCATCTCGCGTCCAATCTCATCGATAATGATCACCTCAGGGTTGTGATTCTCAACCGCCTCGATCATCACCTCGTGTTGTAACGAAGGTTTCGCCACTTGCATGCGACGGGCGCGACCAACCGCGGGGTGAGGCACATCGCCATCTCCACCGATCTCATTTGACGTATCTACAATCACAACGCGTTTGGTCTCCGCCAAGATACGCGCTGCTTCGCGCAGCATGGTGGTCTTACCAATACCAGGCCGGCCAAGTAACAACAAGCTCTTGCCACTCTCGATCAGGTCCTTAACGATATCCGTCGTACCATAAACAGCCCGTCCAACGCGGCAAGTTAAGCCAACAATGTCTCCACGACGATTCCGTATAGCAGAGATGCGATGCAAAGTGCGCTCAAGACCGGCGCGGTTGTCTGCGTCAAAATCACTAATCCTCTCAACGACGTAGTCTATATCAGCATGAGCGATCTCTGTCGAACACAGCACCACTTCTCGGTTCACAAAGCGCGCCGTGGGCACGCGCCCCAAGTCCAGAATGACCTCTAGCAGGTTATCACTATCATTCTCATCAGCGACAGTTTGTGTTATCGATGGAGGTAATACGCCCAATAAAGCGTGCAAATCATCCGTTATGCGTTTTTGCGACATAAGCTGCTATTTGTTCTCCGATTGTGTCACCGGCGACGGCACCGTTGTAGGCCCCTCAAAACGTGCCTGGGTAATAGACGCCGTCACCTCAGGTTGTCCTCCCTCCAATGTGGGCAAAGCCACCGGACGCACCGCTTTTTGTGGAATTGCCAAGTGCTTGACCATCATGGCCTGGGGAGGACCAGGTTTTGCTCCCAGATTTTCAATTGCCGGTTCCAACCAGGATTGATAGGAGCGAACACACAAGTAAACCGGGCGGGACAAGCGATACGGCAAGTTTTGTAATAAATCGATCAATCCATTAGCGACTTCTTCAGCATCCGGATGAATGAACGGCTGCATCCAGATTCCACGTCGCCCATACTTGAGCTCGGCGTAGGCCAATAAATCGTCGCCTTGACGGTAAACCAAGCCTTGCAGACGATCTTCTGGAAAAGGCTCAACTTGCTGCACTAGCCCGGGGGTCAAGTTGTAGTACAAAGACCTCACCGCAATTAAATCCCCCTCTGAAGCTGTTTGCCAGGGAATATCTACTGGTTCTCCTGAAGGATGCCCTTCCAACTGCCAGATGCGTTGCCGGGCATAAATTCCAAACCCGGCCCGCCGCAAAGCCTCGAAGGCTAACGTAGCATCATCCACATCAGCTAATAATCGAAAGGCGCCAAGCTTAATTGAGCGGCTAGACAGATGGTCCAACAACGCGGGGATAGCTTCAGAATCCAGGGCACTATCTGGAGCAAGGAAAGCCATTTGCGCACATTGCGAACCAGCAGTGTGGATTGCCTGTCCTATGAGCGTCTGGTCCGTGTCACCATTGTTGACACTTACCGATGTTAAAACCCCCGTAGCTGACGGGAAAGATGATAGCAACGCCCCGGGGATTAACGTGGGACCCCGCGTCAGTACCATGGAGCTGTTTAAGAAAACGCTCTCGTTCCGATAGCGATGTAATGCTGGCAGATCTCGCCAGTCAAAGGGCCTAATGCTCATGCTGTCAAAGGGTACTACGTAAATACCATATACAATCGGTTCTCAATGCTTACGCCATTGCCTAGTGTTGCGCGGCGAAAGTGACTCGACAGTTTGGTAACAATGACGCAACACTTTAAGCAATTGGGCAGGAGATAACAGAAACCACCGACACATTTAGGCCCAACTGCACTAAGTGCAATCACATAAATTATGATGGATCAGAATAGCCTTGCGAAGGTTCTGGGGCGCTTCTTGGTCTGAAAACCTAGAGAAACCGCAGTATATTGGTGCATTGAAAGTAATTTCGCAACCTTCGCAAGGTTTATACACCCAACAATTCATTTGTGATTGCACTAGCTTCCAAATCAATAATCTACCAGCCATAGGAAGTAGCGGTGAAAGCGGTCATCTCTGGTCAATTCGGGATGAAACGAGGTTGCCAGCAATTTACCCTGCTGGGCAGCCACAATACGTCCATCATCCAATTTAGCGAGAACCTGGGCATCGCCTCCAACTGATTCGATGAGAGGGGCGCGAATAAAGACAGCATGGAAGACCCGCTCTTGAGCGGCTACCTGTTTTAGGGCAGGCACCTTCAGGTCCGTCTCAAAACTGGCAACCTGTCGCCCAAAGGCGTTCCTTTCCACCGTGATGTCCATCAAGTTTAACAATGGCTGCTGCCGGTGGATATCCTTGGATAAGAAAATCGCCCCTGCACAAGTGCCCCATATCGCTTTGCGCTTGCCGAACTGGCGCAATGGCTCCAATAAATCATATTCAGTAGCCAGCTTGCCGATGGTAGTAGACTCTCCACCAGGGATAATTAAAGCGTCCAGGCTCTCCAGGTGTTGCGGCAATCGAACTTCTACCGTTTCGACACCGATCTCCTCCAACATGGCGATGTGCTCAGCGAAATCACCCTGAAGAGCAAGTACTCCCACTTTCATGGTATTCAGTTTAAGCTACCATCCGCGCCCGGCAATCAACTCAGCCTCAGGCATGCTCGCAACCTGCCGTCCGACCATTGGCTCACCCAGGTTACGGCTGACCTCTGCCAGGATATAAGGGTCATTATAGTGTGTTGTGGCTTTGACAATCGCGGCGGCGCGCTTCGCCGGGTCACCAGACTTGAAGATGCCCGAGCCGACGAAATTTCCATCCACACCCAGTTGCATCATTATGGACGCGTCAGCCGGGGTAGCAATCCCACCAGCAGCGAAGTTGACCACTGGCAAGCGTCCCAGGCTGCGTGTCTCTAAAACCAGCTCATAGGGTGCGCCGATCTCCTTGGCGTAAGCCATCACTTCCTCTTCCGGCATGTTCTGCAGGCGCTTGATCTCGCCCAAGACCGAGCGTGCATGGCGTACAGCTTCCACCACATCGCCTGTGCCAGCCTCACCCTTGGTGCGGATCATCGCTGCTCCTTCGCCGATCCTGCGGAGGGCCTCTCCTAGGTTGCGGCAACCACACACAAAAGGCACTTTAAATGTATGTTTGTTGATGTGATGGGCTTCGTCAGCAGGGGTAAGTACCTCAGACTCGTCAATATAATCAACACCAATCGCTTCCAAAATCTGGGCTTCAGCAAAGTGTCCTATGCGGCATTTCGCCATTACCGGGATTGATACCGTGTCCATGATCTGCAGGATCAACTCAGGATCACTCATACGGGCCACGCCCCCATCGGCGCGAATATCCGCAGGAACGCGTTCCAGCGCCATCACCGCTACAGCCCCAGCATCTTCAGAAATCCGGGCGTGCTCCGGGGTGACAACATCCATAATCACGCCACCCTTGAGCATCTGGGCTAAGCCCTTTTTAACTCCAAAAGTAGCAATTTGTTGTTCCATACCCGACCTCCTGAGTCCTTATTGGGACTCATCATTTAAGTTCATTCTACCACGCTGCCGAATGCGTGACAATCACTCGAAAAGACAGGGACACGCCCTTTGAATATTTCTAATAGAATATTAACACTAAATCCCCAGCTTCTTGACAGTAATGTTATAAGAAGGTATTATGTTAGTTATCGATAACTAACATATCCAAGGTGAATTATGCCTGAACTGACCAGTAGACAAGAAGAAATCATCAACGCAGCGATACACATCATCGCTGAGCAAAGCGCTCACGAGCTTTCGATGAGAAGTGTGGCAGAACGCGTGGGCTTCTCCGAGCCTGCGCTCTACCGCCATTTCGAAAACAAAGATGACCTGCTGTTAAAGTTAATCTCTTATATCACACAAAACATTAAGAGCGTCATGCAAAAGCGTGATGATCCTGGTAAGCCTGCTTTGGAACAGTTGGAAGAGAGGCTGGGAAACGCCATGAAAAATTACTCTGATCGCTGGCCTTTCACCACAACGCTTTACGCTACTGGGATGTTCTATACCAATCCAGATCTGCTCGACGAATTTTTATCCCTCATCGAGACCAGCATTACCAGCATTAAGGACTTAGTAGAAAGAGGTCAGGGAGAGGGTACTGTAAACGAATTTGTATCCAGTACACAAATGGCTTTGGTCATTTTTGGATCTGTGCGCTTATTGACCGAAAGATGGATTTTGTCAGGACGCGACTTTGATCTGGCAGCGGAATGGGGAAATGTATGGGAAGCGCTCAAAACGATGATCGTCGCGCCTGCTCGGAGGCTAGAGGGGCTTGATTAAACTGTTTCACGTGAAACATAATCGCTTTTGACTGCTGAGGGCTATTACATAAAATGTTACTATGGTCTGATCTCTAGTGTTGAGCGGCGATAGTGACTCGATTGCACTAGTGATTTGGATGTTTCACGTGAAACATAACAAGTAAAAACCCGGCATTGAACCGATCTCAATACCGAGCAAATCTACCAATCCGTTGCAGGCTTAGACAGCGTACTTTTTCGCCCAATCATCCAGCGTCTCTTCCACCATATCCAGATAGGAATCCAGCGCCTCCACGCGCGCTGCAAACCCCGTTCCCAACAATCCTAACTGCAAGAAGGCCTCCCGCCAGGGAACCAGTGCAGCCTCTTCGGGAGCTAGCACTACAGCAGCCTGAGACCAGGTCCGCAACAAAGGCCAGAGCACTGCATGCGGCTGGTCACCATCCAGGAGCGCTTCAAAGGCGCTTAGATAATAAACTTTGCGGTCAGGATGCAAGCGAGGGGGTGCCTGTTCTGCAGGTATGGCTTCGTAAGCAGCTTGCCAGTCCGGTAACCATTCTTTTATCGTGCTGGCTTCTACATACGGAGCACCCAGTATTCCCAACAAACCCGGCTGCAATCCTGGGCGGTCTACCATTTCAGCCCGCTCATGGAATCTCAACAGCATGCGTCGTTCAGTCAGCGGAGGGCCATTAAGGCTGGCAATCGCGTTAGCCGCCTGGCCAGCAGCCCGCAAATAAATGACCACTTCTTCTGGACCGGGTTCATTCGGAGTGTCCGTATAGAATGCCATCCATATCTGGCGCGCACGCTCCGCCTGTCCCTGTGCGCGCTCCAGCACGTA